>CAYOLJ010000055.1:0-7767 GCA_964404805.1 uncultured Candidatus Peribacteria bacterium | reverse complement strand
GAGAGGGTATCATCCTCCTGACATGTCCTCTGCCTCTCCATCTCAGCGGCGCACAATGTCCATCGGGGGAGCGACGTACGATCTTTTCGTACGCCTGAAGAGTGATGCGCTATGCGAAGAGGCAGAAAAACCCATATTTGCCCTGCCGCTGGGAGAGAAAATCCACGTGGATGAGGTGATTGAAACGTGTGGAGGCGGCGCATCAAACACGAGCGTCGGCTTGGCCCGCCTGGGATGCCACGCCCTCTTCGAGGGCGTGATCGGCTCTGACTTGTGGGGACAGCGCCTGCTCGCAAACCTGCAGAAGGAAGGAGTAGATACGCAACACGCACTCGTCGTCGATAACGAAATCTCGAGCTTCTCGCTCATCCTTTCCGCGCGCGGAGGAGAACGCGTAATCCTCTACACTCCCGGAGCGAACGCCCACCTGCACAAATCCAACTTCGACCGTGAAATCGCCCAGCAGATGGACTGGGTGTACCTCAATCACATTCAGGAATCCTCGCACGACATTCAGGAAGACATCATCGAGATCCTCGCACAAGAAGCACCCAAGCTCACCTGGAACCCAGGGGGACGACAGATTGCTGCAGGCATTGAGGCATCGATGAACAAGCGACTGCTCCCGTTCACCGATCTGTTGCTCCTCAACTACAAAGAGGCGCTGACCTTCACGCACACGACCACTCTCGACGAGGCATTCTCCCGACTGCTCAAGAGTGGTGCGAAGCGCATTTGCGTGACGGACGGCAGCAGAGGAGTGACCGCGACCGACGGCGAACGACGCTACCAGTGCCCCTGTGATGATTCTGTGTCTGTAGTCGATACCACCGGTGCCGGCGATGCCTTTGGTACAGGCGCTACCTGGGCACTTTTGCAGGGACTCCCCTTTTCAATAGTGCTGAAAGCGGGTACACTAAATGCTGCAAGTGTCGTGAGCGCGATGGGCGCTCAGCAGGGGCTCCTCACAGAGAATTCAATGCAGGAACGTCTGCGGACTACTCAGCTCACCGTTGCCGACCGGCCACTCTGATTCGCCTCCCCACACACTCCCATGTCCGACGACCAACTCCTCCAAATTCAGGAACTCATCGAGAGCGCATCGTCGTCGCTCAAGACGGCCAATGCTCTGCTACGCTCGATCACGGGTATCACGGATACTGATCATGAGCGACATGCGTCGCGTGCCAATACTATGACGGGCGGCGGCGCTGTGAGTGGAAAAGTGATCGAAGGAATCTTCGATGGCCAAAACATGGTGGATAGTGAAGGGAACACCTACCCTGTACCAGCAAACTACGCCAGTAAGAGCAAACTCATGGAGGGGGACGGTATGAAACTCACGATCACCGACGAAGGAAAATTCATCTACAAGCAAATCGCCCCCGTAAAGCGCCGAACAGTGGTGGGGGTACTCATCCAGGAGGACGGTCAATATAAGGTGCTCGCCGAGGGAAAGGCATTTCGCGTGCTGCTCGCCTCGGTGACTTTCTATCGCGCAGAAGTAGGCGACCAGGTGACCATTCTGCTGCCCGAAGACGGCGAAGCACGATGGGGCACCGTGGATGCCGTGATTCCCAAACACCTTTCAGAAGCCACTGCACGTTCTACAGTAAGTCGTGCACAGAGTGAGGATGGAGAGTTAAAGCCGCTCTGATAGCGCGAGAGACATGCATCCACTCACACTGCTGGAAACAGAGTGTTTTCATCGGTACTCTGACTGCAACATGAAGATCCCCGTGCGCATTCTCATCCCCGTTCTCTTTGCACTCCTCTGCGCCGCTGTGCTGCTGACGTTTTTGTGGTGGCAACTCACAGTCGCCTCGCATGCCATTCTGCGACGTACACAGGAACCCCTCGCGCAAACAGGCTCCCGGATGGAACTACAGAACACCGATAGACAACTCGCGCCATCCGACTCGCGTGATCTTTCACTCTTACACCTGCGCGAAGGTGATCTCTACGCCGTACGCGGCGAGTGGGTCGAAGCGACAAAGTCGTACGAGAAGGCCGTCAGTTTCGATGGAGGGCTTCCCGCTCTACGCAAGCTGGCCCTTGCTCAACTGCAACGTCGTGATACGGGCGGGCTACAAGAAACGATCCGTAAGTTGAAAGCCGCAGGTGCGCGCCCGGAGGACATAGCCCTCATCGAAAACATCGTGCTCCTGCGCACTGGCGAACTCTCGTCGGCGCGCAAGCGTCTCGAGAGCGCCGAAGATTCTCCGCAGAAGCACTACGCGCTCGCACTGCTCAACATCATCGAAGGGAATCACACCGTTGCTCAAGAGGAGCTCAACATCGTGACGACCGGATGGGAACCGGTGCTCCGCACCAATGCCCGAACACTGCAGGGCGCCTACGAAGAATTTGCACTCTTTCCTGAAAGCACCGACCTGCACCTCATCACACTGCTTTCGCGCGCACTGGCGCAGGTGCAGGAGTGTGAGCTGGCGTTGCCGCTGCTCGCGCAGGTGACCAAAGAGAAAGAAGATTATCGCGACGCATGGATCGTGCAGGGCTACTGTGAGCTCACCACCGAGCGGCCGCAGCAGGCACTCACCTCGCTCGAGCGTGCCTACAACCTCAATCCCGAGAAGCCAGAGATCCAGTACTTCCTCGCCCGCGCGCACGCCGCACTCAATCAGCACAACAACGCCATCACCTTCCTCGAGTACGCACTGCAGAACGGCTTCACTCCTAAGAGTGAGATCCGTCGCCTCATTGCATCTGAGGCGTTGAAGAAAGGCGACGCCGCAGCAGCACTCGGCCAGTACAAGGCCCTCGTGGAAGAACCCGATGCAGGAATCGAAGCCTTCGACGGCGCCGTCTCGACGGCTATTGCCCTTGAGCGTTTCGATGAAGCCATTGCGCTGGCTACCCTTGCCACACAGCGCCTGCCACAGGTCGCCCGTTCATTTGATTTGCTCGGGTGGGCCTACGCCGAAGCAGGCAAGAAGGAAGATGCCCGCGCAGCCATCACGAAAGCTCTTGAAATCGACCCCTACTTATTGAGTGCGAAGGAGCGGTTGGAGAAGCTGAAGTGAGGGTTATACTGAGTTCACATGCAAAGCACCTGCAAAGATTGTGGCCAACCCTTTGAGATTACTCCGCAAGACGATGCATTTTTGAAGGAGCTTAAGCTCCTGCCTCCGAAGAGTTGTCCCGATTGTCGCTCGCTCCTGCGTTGCTCACATCGAAACGAGCGCAGTCTCACAAGGCGTGCCTGCAGTTTGTGTAAACGGGATATCGTTTCCATGTACGCGACCTCGAGCCCTTTTCCTGTCTATTGTCACGATTGTTTTTTCTCTGACCAGTGGGATCCTCTTGAGTTCGGGCAACCATATCGTGATGGCGTCCCATTTTTTGAGCAGCTCAAGGAACTCCTCGATACTGCCCCCCGGCTCTCCATCATCAACAAGCAAACCGAGAACAGCGAATATAGTAACTATTCTTTTGCGAACAAGAATTGCTACCTCACGTTTGGGAGCCACTATGAAGAGGATTGCCTGTACGGCGCGTACTCGACGAAGAACAAAGACTGTCTCGACTGTCTGTGGCTCTACGGAAGCGAACTTCTCTACGAGTGTCTCTTCTCAAAAAACTGCCATCACTCTCTCTTCCTCGACCGCTGCGAGGAGTGCTCCGACTGCGCCTTTTCGCGGGACATGAAAGGCTGCAGAGATTGTCTCTTTTGTGCAAATTTGCGCCAGAAGCAATTCCATATCTTCAACCGGCCTCACACGGAAGACGAATACCGCAAGAAAGTACAAGCCTTCGAGCTCGATACGTGGAGCGGGCTTAAAGAAGCCAAGAGAGTCTATCTGAAAGACCTGCCCAAACGCTTCCCCGTCCGTGCCATCATGCAGACGCAGTGCGAGGATTGCGAGGGGAGCACGATGACGAACTGTAAAGAGATGCGGCACTGTTTCTTCTGCGCCGATAGCGAGGACTGCGCATGCACCGTACAGACCGACAATACATTCCATGGAATGGATATGGATTATATGGGATACGATCGCAGCGAGCGCGTGTACCAGACCATCGGTTGTCAGGGGCTCTTCGACTGCGTCGCGTGCAATGCCTGCTGGCATGGAAGCGGCCTTAAATACTGCCAATCCTGCTTCTCCTGCTCTGACTGCTTTGGCTGCATCTCACTTCAACAGAAGAAGTACTGCATTCTTAATCATGAGTATTCGAAGGAAGAATATCTTCGCCTCTCAGAACAACTGAGAGAGAGCATGCAAAAGGATGGGGCATGGGGCGATTTCTTCCCTGTCTCTTCAACACCATTCGCGTACAACGAAACGATGGCCTTAGACTGGTTCCCCCTCACAGAAAAGGAGGCAAAGAAACGTGGGTATCGCTGGAAAACCGGTGATGAGATGCCGGATGTCAAAAAGGTGATCAATGCAAAAGACCTCCCCGAGAAGATCGAAGATATTCCCGATGACGTGCTCAACTGGGCCATCCGTTGCGAGACGACTAAGAGGCCCTACCGCATTGTGAAGAAGGAATTGGAATTCCACCGCACCATGCACCTCCCTCTCCCGCGAAACCATCCAGAAGAACGCCATCTGCTCCGTATTGAGCGGCGGCACCAGCGCAAATTATGGGAGAGAAACTGCGTAAAATGCTCGAAGAAAATGCAGACGACCTACCCGCCTGAGCGACCCGAAACTGTGTATTGCGAAGAATGTTATCTCAAAGAGGTATACTGATCTTCCATGCAGCAAGCCTGCAAACAGTGTGGCACTTCCTTCGAGATCACGCAGGAAGATCTCGCGTTCTATGAAAACGTCTCGCCAGCATTCAAGGGAAAGAAGGAACTGATCCCTGCTCCAACTCTCTGTCCTGACTGCAGGCAGCAGCAACGGCTCTCCTTCCGCAACGAGCGGCATCTCTTCCGCCGCATGTGCGACCTCTGCCGGGAGAACATCATCTCCATGTACCCCGCAGAAACATCGTTCCCTGTGTACTCCACTGGTTGCTGGTGGTCAGACCGGTGGGATGCCAAGAGCTACGGGAGAGACATTGATCTCTCTCGTTCATTCATGTCGCAACTCCA
The DNA here is from genome assembly GCA_964404805.1 of uncultured Candidatus Peribacteria bacterium. Taxonomy (GTDB): domain Bacteria; phylum Patescibacteriota; class Gracilibacteria; order Peribacterales; family Peribacteraceae; genus Peribacter. Next base: position 2,702 of record CAYOLJ010000055.1, on the reverse strand, counting down.
GGAGCTATACCTCGCGGTGCCGCGACTGCAGAATGTCGGGTCATCCGACATGAAGGCGATGAACAGCGAATACGTGAATTACGCCGGATGGAACAAGAATTGCTACCTCATCTTTGACTCGGACTACAACGAGGATTGCTGCTACGCAAACGTCATCAAACATTCTAAAACATGTTCTGACTGCTCATATGTTTCCCATTCGCAACTGTGTTGCGAATGCGTGGACTGCAACAAGTGCTACGGCCTCGAAATGTGTCAACGGTGCAGTAACTGCAATTCAAGCGCCTTCCTCTTCAATTGCTCCGGATGCAGCGATTGTGCATTCTGTTGCAACCTCGTGAGTAAACGGCACTGCCTGTGGAATGAGCAGCTCGCTCCCGATGAGTACAGGCGACGCCTCGACGAGCTCCTGCGCTCGGAGACGCGGAACACGTTGGCCGAACGGTTCCACCAATTCACGCTCCGATTCCCGCGAAAGTACTGCTCCATCCTGCATTCAGAGGAATGCAGCGGCGACTATATTTCCAATGCGCAGCGATGCGCCGTCTGCTTCAACGTGGGCGAGGCCCAGGATCTCGCGTACTGTGATTCAGTCTACCGCGCGAAGGACTGTGCGGACGTTTCCTCGTTCGGCGAGGGCATTGAGCAAGTAAGCAACAGCGGGACAATCGGGCATGGCGGCTTCGGGATCCACTTCTGCTACGACTGCGTGACGAATTGCCACAACCTCCTCTACTGCCTGCAGTGTCACCAGACCAAGAATTCCTTCGGTTGCGTAGGATTTCGCAGCGGCGAGTACTGCATCCTCAATAAAGAATACACAAAGGAAGAGTACGAACGTCTGGTTCCGAAGATCGTCGAGCACATGAGAAAAACTGGAGAGTGGGGCGAGTACTTCCCGGTGGCGATGAGCCCGTTCGCGTACAACGAAACGGTCGCGCAGGAGTACTTTCCGCTCACGAAGAAAGAAGTACTGAAACGCGGATGGCAGTGGGGGGACCCGACCGACGAGATGCCTAAAGTGAACAGGGTCATCCCCGCCGAAAAGTTGCCCAATTCCATCGAAGACATTCCCGATGACGTCCTGAACTGGGCCATCGAGTGTGAAACGACCAAACGGCCGTTTAAGATCGTGAAGCGGGAACTCGACTTCTATCGCCAAATGAAGCTCCCCATCCCCCACTTTCACCCGGATGAACGACACCGCAGGCGCATGGCACTGAGAAACCCCCGCAAGCTTTGGAAACGTCCCTGCATGAAGTGCGGAAAGGAAATGGAGACGACGTACAGCACGGAGAGAGCGGTAATCGTCTACTGTGAGAAATGTTATCTGAAGGAGGTCTACTAGATCCTATCGCGCAGCGACACGAATAATCCGTGGCGAAGTCGGGCTTTGCCCGACTGGCCGAAGGTCCCCGGAGGGAAGGGTGGGCTCATGAGAGGGACACCGTAGGTGGCCATCCCATGCCTTGCAAAAAAGACCAGAAGTAACCTCTGGCCTTTTTTGTGTTTGTTTCGCTTCCCGGGCTATCGGTCACGACTATGGTGACTGAGCCGAATGACATGGGAAGGCGATGCGATGAGGCGCTCGCGGTTCTCTGCCTTGCTCTGGTGTCTTGTTTATCCTCGCAACCGGACGAGTTCACCGTACCGGCTCACTTAGAGCCCCGCATGCGCGGGGGGAGCACTGGTGAGAGGGGGGGAATGTATGTCGCGAATTCACCTCGATTTCCGCGACACAACGTTGCAGAGCAGAGAGGAGGAAGGTCACGCGATAAGAAAAATGGCTCAATGATCCCTCCGATCTTCGCAGAAGGAAGATCAGCGGAAGGAGGACTTGCCCTGAGCGAAGCCGAAGGGTGACGTTCCTCCTCTCTACGGAACCGGTGGTGACAAGGAGCGGGGAGTATCTGCGCCTGGCGGGCGCCTGTGTGTTTTTGTATCCAAGTCATGATTTGCTCATTGCAAATCTAGTCATCCTACGTCACCTAAGACTGGCCTTCAAGGTTTTATACTGGCGCAGTACCTAAGATTGTTTTATGAATACATTTTTTACTCGCAAAACACCGCATATCGCCTCTCCGATAAAAGAGGCTCTACAATGGCTACGCTCTGCTGCGCTCACATTCCCTCTTCCGAGCCACGCTCATTACCCTCCCCGCACTGCTGGGAGGGGTGCTCATCGTGAGCGTCATAACCTTGGTGGTGACCTCATTAAAAACCTACACCCTCACACCGGCAGATCTGCTTCCGGCCGAGGGAACGCTCGCACTCTTCTCTTCTGCAGACGATGACCTCCTGCGTCAGTACGAATCGTGGTTACCGATTCTTAAGGATCTCCCGCGTTCCGACATTCCACGCACTGTGGCTGTCGTCGATACGCCGCAGGCAGGAAAAACTCTCGTCGTATTTGCCAGGCGTCCCGTCATCGCAGACACACTCCCATCCGGCACGTACTGGACCCAGCGCGAGATCGGCCCACTGCTCGTCGCAGCCTCATCTACAGAAATTTTCTCGCACTTCACAGAAGTGACAAATTCCGTAGCGTCCTCTCAGGCCTTCTCTCTTCTCTCACGAGGAATGACGGAACAGGAGCCATGGATTTTTGTGCATCACTCTCTGCTTCCTGCATCGACATCACTCACTGACGTCATCACTGATACGATTTTCCTGCAAGACGCTACCTATCTCGGCATTGTTCC
>CAYOLJ010000054.1:0-7814 GCA_964404805.1 uncultured Candidatus Peribacteria bacterium | reverse complement strand
ATCGTGCAGCAGGAGTGCTTCGATCAGCAGGATCAGTACTTTCAGAATACGGGGTGTCCCGCCATCAATGACATGGCACGGATTTACAAGATCCAGAGCGCGCTCGAAATGAACCAGCCAGTGCCTTCTATAGAAGAGACAAAAGCTTCTTCCAGCTCCAGTTCGGGTGAAGCGATTTCTGGCACGACGTTCAAAGATCTCTCCGCGTCCGATCGCAATGTTCTGCGACGCGCTGTTCGTGTGCAGTATTGTTCCAAGAAGCTACCCCAGGCGATGTACCAGTTGTGTCTTTCTCTTGTGGGAGAAAATCAAAAGGCCGCCCCCACGGGCCTGACGAACGACATGCAGCAGATACGTTCCGAACAGCATTCTTCACAGCCTTCGACCCTCAAGGATCGCATTGAGATGACGAAGCCGGTAGCACGATAAAATTCATGAGAGACAAACCTTCCCACAGGGACCTTCGGCCAGCCGCGGGTCCCGTCGAAGGCACCCACCGCTTCGCGACAAATTATTTAATTCTTATTTCGGATTTCGGGTAGCATATTCGCATGCATCAGAAACTCATCCTTGCTTCGGCCAGTCCGCAGCGCAAAGTGCTCCTGCAGGGGATTGGCATACCGTTCGATGTCTTCGTCACGGGTGTGGAAGACGAGAGTGATGTTACGCATCGTGATCCCGTTGAGCGCCCCCAATTCTTCGCGCGCCTGAAGGCGCAGCATGCGCATTCCGTGCATCCTGGGGCATGGATCATCGGCTGCGACACGCTCGTTGTGGCCTCTGACGGAACGCTCCTCGAGAAGGCGGCTGACAGGGAGGGAGCGCGCGCAATGATTCAATTGCAGAGTGGTACGACATCGCTTGTGCATTCCGGACTCTGCGTGCTCACGCCGAACGGGGAAGCACACGAAGACCTATCAACGTCTTCGGTCACCTTCAAGCAGCTCACGCCGCAAGAGATTGACTGGTGGGTCGGCACGGGATTGTGGAAGGATCGGTCCGGATCCTTTCAAATCGACGGGCCCGGGCAGCTTATGATCGAGAAGATCGCAGGGGATTGGTCGGGGATCGTGGGGTTGCCGGTATTTTTGCTGGGGCAGTTGCTGAAAAAAGCAGGATGGGATGTGTTTCAGGGAACATAGCTCTCTCTTACATATTTTACTTGAATACAAACTCGCAGAGCTCATCGAAAATCGGTGCGGTCGAGGCGACGCAGCGCACACCACCACGGGGATTTTGGGGATCCATAAGTTCAATGCGGGATTTTCCTCCTGCCTCTTCGACCATGAGGCAGCCGGGGGCGATATCCCAGAGGTGAACTCCATCGAAGAACACGCCGTCATTCCCCCTCTTGAGGATCTCGGCAATTTCAAAGCCGGCGCAACCGTAGTTCTGCAGTGAGGCGCACCGAGGGTGTGTGAAGGTCATGATTTTGTCCGTTCCGCGGGATTTTCCTCCCATATTTGTGCACAGGATCGCATCATCCAGATCGCGCGTCGGGCGCAATTTGGTAACAGGTTTTCCGTTTAGGAATGCGCCTTTTCCACGTACTGCCCAGTAAGTTTCTCCTTTGACCGGGAGCACCGAAACACCAACGACGGTGTGATCGTCTTTCTGAAGTGCGATGAGACAGCCGAATTCATCTTTGCCGTGTACGTACACCTTGGTGCCGTCGAGCGGATCGATGATCCAGCAGTAGGACGAAGAAGGATTGCCCATATTCTCCGCACCCCTCTCTTCGGCCAGAATGCGGTGATCCGGAAACTCCGATTGAATCATGGTGATGATCGCGGCCTGTGCTGCGTGATCGACATCGGTGACGTAGTCCGTCACTTCCTTGGTGTCGATGACGAGCTCTTCCGACGATTGTCTTTTCTGCATGGCAATTTGCGCTCCTGACGCAGCTGCCCTCTGTGCGAGATCGAGCGCCTGTGCGAGGTCGAGGGAAGCCATGGGCTACTGCTGGTCATTTGTCAGATCCTTTCCTTCGCCTGCTTTCGTGAAATCATCACCGAGATTCTTGTCATCCTGCTCCGGCAGTAGCAATGGCAACGGGGGAGTGGATTCCTTCTTGCCGTTGTTGTCGTCATCTCTGGTCATAGCATTAGTGGGAAGAAGATGAAGAGGAGGCACGCAGTGTCTGCTGTGCCTCAGAGAGCATGGGGGAACATGTGCCGATCTGTGCGATGGCATCAGAGAGGTTCTTGCGCGATATTTCCAGCACATCTGTCGATTGTGCAGTGAGCAGGAGTGGTTCCGCAGATTCGTAGCACTCCATGGCGGCTGCAATGTGTTGTTGTACTTCTGCAGGCAGCGAAGTATCTTCACTCACGGATTTCAGTGAAAGGAGAAGGTGGTCCAGCCACGTTCGTGCTGCACTGGCGCGTACCTGAGCCGCGGCGAGCCAGTAGGGTAGCCGATACTGCGTCCGCAGATTCGCGCGCACGTCACGGAATGCATCGAGCGTCGTGAGCACCTTGGCATCGATGGCGTCAGTGACGGGTTGTAGCGCTTCCTGCAAAGCATCAATGCTGGCGAGCATGGCGGTCTTCTGTGTTGCGGGGAGGCTCGGCCACCGATCGATCACGTCTCGTTCGTTCTTGAGTGAATCTCTCTCGATCATCAGTTGCTCGCGGTAACACTGTAGGGTGACGGGCAGAAGGGTGTCGCGATTTGCACTCCGCACGTCATCGTGACAGCGATCAATGTGTGCGATGAGTTTGCCATGGGCTTTCTGCCACTTTGTGATCCAACTCGTATGCACAAGTGCGAAGGAACTCCATCGCGATTTGAACGATGCAGCGCGCTCTTCGCGCTCTGCCCAGATATCGACAACGGATCCGCTTCCTTCTGACGAACTGGCTGCAGAGGAATGTTCTTGTGCACCCGCCGTGGGAATCAGCAGACAGCAGGCTAAAACAGAGAAAATGAGTGAACGCATGTGGAGCATCATAGCATGAATGCCTATGGGATCATGACGCGCTCAGTGAGCGCTCTTTTTCGATGAACTGCAGTACGGTTTCCACGTAGGTCGCGTGGCTCCATGCGAGGGGAGCTACCGAGAGGGGCGCACCGGTAATGGGATGCATCTGTTCCGCCAGAATACCGGTACTCGAAGCTCTGTCTGCTGTCCATTCGAGAATCTCCCGTGCGGGCTTGAGATCTTCAAGTGACTTTGCCTGTGTAATGAGCCACTGCGCGTTCCAGAGCGTTGTGATAATCCAGGGATTCCCCGGAATCTCCGCTGTCGGATGCACCTTGGCGTGGTACACGTCGTTTGTGAATCGTGCAAGACCACCGATGGGAGTATGCACCGAGAGCGCCTGCTTCATCTGCTGCATCGTCGAGACGACGCGTGGATCGTCCGATGGAAGCACGCTCAGTTTCCAAATGGCTGAGACACTTGCATCGATGGTGAGGTCTCGTTCGGTCGTGCGCCCATTCTCGCGACGAATCATCTTCACAAAGCGCTTCTCCTTCTCGTCGTACATGTGAAAGAGCAGTGCCTGCCGCGTTTCATCTGCGGCTGTATGAAAACGTTCGGAGTGTGTGTGATGACCGAGAATCTGGCAGATCTGAGCTGCAGCGTGCAGGCCGGCGGCGACACTCGCTACGGTGTACGTGAAGATGCCCCGGTGCTCCTCCCACGGGTCGTAGCTCGGAAAAGGCAACCCTGTTTCTTTCTCGCGAAAATTCGTGAGGAACTGGCCGGCCTTCTTAACGAATTTCTCATACATCTCTTGCAGGAATTCGAAGTCCTGCACGCGCTCGAAGTGTTTCCAGAGTGCGTAGATGACGAGGGCGGTCTCATCTTCCTGAATCGGCATCTGTGCTTTGCCGTCCTGACACCACGGATGCCACGAGGATCCCAGAGAGCCATCGGGATTGTATTTGTGCAGCAGGTAACCATCGGGTGTCTGTACCCGCGCGCAGAATTCGAAGAAGCGGCGCGTCACTTCGTGAATTTGTGCGTGGTCGAGAGCGAGTGCGATGAAGGCGCCATCCCGCGGCCACACGTAGGTGTAGGTGTCGCGGTTGAAGGCCATGATGTCTTCGTCCGCAGCGGCCACTATGCCACCGGAATTATCGGCATGCAGGCGAATCAAGAGCAGGCTCCGGCGATAGAGATCCACAAGACGCATGCTGAGCGAACCGAAGTTCTGCCGTGCCATGTGCACCCAGCTCTTCCAGTAGTTGTGACAGTTTCCCTGCAGACGGTGCTCTCCTTCGGTGTTAACGACTTGGTGTAAGTTGACCACTTCTTCCAGGTCGCGACCCATACAGAGCCAGAGTGTGACGGTTGTTTCTTTCTCCGGCTTTACGATGGCATGAATCCCTACCGTGGAATCCACCGATCCCTGATCAATGGTTGTACTGCTGAGTTCTCCATCCTCTGCATCCTTCCACGTGCCCTCAAAACCCTGATAATTAGCCTTGCCGATGCTGTAACTGCCGATGCCACAGGTGCCCAGTCGCTCCTTACTGCGGAGCACCGATTGGTACTCTCCCGTTCCCATGCGTCCGGTAACGCACGTATCCGGATCGCTCGTTTCACCTCCTACGAGGAAGTAGCGGGTCTGCCGGTAGTGGATAACTGTGTTCGTGTACGGTTCGTAGAAGGCGGTATCTTTCTGTTTGTCGCCGTAGATGAAAAGATTGTGGTGGAAGTAGAAGCGGATTTTCTTCTCTTGTCCGTCCGTACTTCGGATGCGGAAGTTCCGTATGAGAATGTTGTAGAACGGATGCACGTAATCTTCGGCAACAAGCTCGAGACCGAGCTCATCATTGTGTAGTTTCGATTCCCCGACGAGTGAGTCAAGACGGTACTGTGGTTCGATATGCCATGAGGGATCAGAGAACCATTTCATGCCGCGTCCTTCGACGAAGATGCCGATGCGGTGCGCGTTTCCGTATCCCGTGTGGTCCTCCATGCCCACGTGCGGAAAGTACAAGTCGCGCAGCTGCAACTGTGCATCAAATGCCGCAAGCACTTGTCCGTTGCCGATGACGAGGGAGCGGGGCATGCGTAGAGTGAGGATTAAGACTTGGGAATAGGATTCTTTTTCGTGCGTTTTGGTTTTTGTTTCGGCTCCACGCGTGATTTGAGGTCGCAAATAGCGTGACTGAAGCGGCGATAGGCTTCGTAAGGCGAATCGTACGGACTGAAGTACTTGTGTACGTCACCGTCGTTCCAATACTTGGTACACATGTAGTAGAAGTGGTCGGAAGTCTGTAGCTTTCGCCAGGTGCGAATGAGATCGGGGTTCCCTGTTGCCTTCACAAGCGGTCCTAGTGCATAGAGTGCTTGCATGGCTGCCACTTGAATCTGGTTACCTTGCCAGGCAGAGAGATCGCGCTCGGTATCGGCCCACGAAATTAAACTATGTGCGTCATACACAGGTTTTTCGTTCTGCTTCCACGCGTCGATGACTTGTGAGGGCGTTGCGCACTGCACTCCGCGTTCCTGCCAAATACCGGGTAGTGTGCGGAGGAATTCGAAAATTCCGGTGTCTTCCCACTGGTGCTCCCCGAATGTTTCGTAATCCATGAACAGATTCACGTTGTGCCCGCCACCACCGAGTAGCCAGTCGGTAAAGGTTTCGGCTTTGAGCGGGAATCCCACCCAACTTCTATCAGAAAACCGGAACGCCACGTCATCGGAGAGGCGGAAGTTCTTAAGTAGAACTGCAATGTTCTCTGAACGCTTGAGTAGCGGACGGTGGCGTGCGATGAGCATCTCTTTACTGCGTGCCAAACGGAACTGCGGTGGCGTATACGGCAGGTTAGGGCTTCTGCCTTGCAGTAAATGATCTGTGCCCTCTCCTAAAATTCCCTTGAATCCCATGAGTCGCACAGTCTGCGCCAGCTCGTTACTGTAGATGAGTTCGGTATTGCGGAAGATGCGCGGCGCGATGCCGAAGAGGTCTTCAATCTTGCGAATGTGCATCGTAACCTGTTCGCAAAATTCCTCGGTATCTTGAATGGAAGAGAGTGAGTGGTAGTACGTCTCGGCGAGGAATTCTACGCGGCCCGTTGCTGCGAGTTGTCGAAAACTCTCGAGCACATCTTCGCCGTACTCTTCGCACTGATCGAGAAATACTCCCGAGAGGGAATACGCGATAGCAAAATCCGGGTATTGCTCAAGGAGCGAGAGCATGAGCCTGTTGGCAGGCAGGTAGCACTTCTCAGATACCTTGCGGAATACCGCACGGTTCTTCTCGTGGTCGAAATAGTTCATGCCACCCTCTTTGCCGATTTCCGTGATCCGAAGATCGCGCAGGCGGTAGGGCTGGTGAACCTGGAAGTAGAGGCAGACGAGAGGAGTCATACAGAGGGGTTAGGGATTGGAATATTGGGGATTAGGTGTGGAGGAGGTTTTGGTAGATGGAGAATACTTTTTCGGCCTGATTCTCCCATGTCAGTTTCTGCAGAATGCGCGGCGCTTCGGTAGTGAGCTGTGTTGCGAGCGGTGTTTCACGCAGGATGGTGAGCACGCAGTCCGCCATCTTCTCGGTATCCCAGAAATCTACCTTGAATGCGTGGCCAACGACTTCGCTCGCTCCGGATTGTCTGCTTAAGATCACCGGTGTGCCGTGGGCGATGGCTTCGAGTGCCACGAGCCCAAAGGGTTCTGAGAGTGACGGCATCACGAAACAACTCGATTGTGCGTAGAGCTTTCGTGCCTCGACACTCGATACTTTCCCTGCGAAGATGATGTTTTCCTGCAGACCGAGTTTGACGGCGTGATCCACAAGTGACGGGAGCATGTGGCCGTCGCCTGCTATCACGAACTGCACATCTGGCTTGAACTTGTGCACCATTGAAGCCATTTCGAGGAAGTGCATGGGGCCCTTTTGGATGGCGAGGCGCCCGAGAAAGAGCACCATAGGACTCTTTTTGCTCCGGTTGACCATCTGCCGGTGGAACTGTGATGCATCATGCTTCTCACTGCTTCCGTTGTGTACCACAGAGATCTTATCTTCCGGAATTCCGTAGTGCTGCACGAGAATGTTCTTCGTGTAGTTGCTCACGGCAATGATGTGGTTCGCCTGTTCAAACCCCCATCGTTCTCGTTGGTAGATCCACTCATTGGGATGGAAGTGTGTGCGGTCCAACTCTGTGGCGTGAATGTGTGCGACGAACGGTTTTTCGTGATGATGTGCGGAGCGCACCGCTGCTCCGTAGGTCATCCAGTCGTGTGCGTGAACAATATCCGGATTAAGGTCTTTCGTCAGTTCTACGCTCGTTTCGGTGAAGATGTGCACGGCATGCCCCAGGTCTTCGCCGTAGATCTGGGTTGTTTCACGTGGAATGGCGTGAATCCGTTGTGCGTACAGATCGGGTGAGTCGTAGGGCAGGAGCAAACTCGATACGCGAATCTTCTGAATGTGCTTATCTTGCGGAAAAAGAACATCGACATCCTCTTCTTCATTGCCTGCAGCGAAGGGTAATACGAGGGTTACCTTTACGTTGTTGTAGAGCAGCCCTCGCACGAGTCCTTGGCATGCTACACCCAATCCCCCCAGGTGTCGTGGAGGGTATTCCCAGCCAAACATAAGCGAGTGAATGGACATGGATGTTTGTTTCTCTCACGCGCACACGCACATGCGCGAGAATCAGGTAATTATACCACAATTCTATGGAGAATTGAAGGGTTTGCCCCTTGTCCGAGTGTAAAACCATTGCGTTGATTTCTAGGCTTTAGAAAGCGCTAAAACATGCCCCTTAATCACCTGCATTACACTCTCTAAATCCTCATTGAAAAGATTGTGGTGGAAGTAGAAGCGGATTTTCTTCTCTTGTCCGTCCGTACT
>CAYOLJ010000053.1:0-7989 GCA_964404805.1 uncultured Candidatus Peribacteria bacterium | reverse complement strand
CGCCCAGCGGAAGACGTTAAATTCCTTCAGTACGCCTCGCATGCTCTTGAGACGATCACGTTGCTCGCTCGTGGGCATGGTGAGTGCTCTGTGCAGAGCCTGTGCACACTGATCAATGTGGTACGGATTCACAATCAGGGCTTCTGGCAGGTCGCGTGAGGCTCCGGTGAACTGGCTTAAGATGAGCACGCCCTGCTCGTCATCGCGAGAAGCCACAAATTCCTTGGCCACGAGGTTCATGCCGTCGTGCAGACTGTTTACGAAACACAAGTTCGCAGCACGGTAGTGGTCGAGAATATCCGCTCCGTCGTGGTGTTCGGCGAGCAGAATGATCGGAGGAACGCCCGTGTGTCCAAAGCGCGCATTGATGCGCTCCGCGAGAGCGGTTGTCTCTCTATTGAATTCCATGTAATCGTCGATACGCGTGCGCGTGGGTGCTGCGATTTGAATGAAGCTAAAGCGTCCCACCCACTCGGGCGAAAGCTCGAGTAGACGTTCGACCGCAAGGAATTTTTCCATGATGCCCTTCGTGTAGTCGAATCGATCGACACCGATACCGATGAGGCAATCCGCTGGCAGGTTGTACTGCTGACGAATTTTCGAACGTGCCTCGGGAACCGGCGTTGCCTGTTTCATGAATTGCCCCGGGAATTCGATCGAAATCGGATAATGATTTACCGCGGTGAGTTTGCGGCGGTACGAGATCGTGGAGTGCTCACGATCGACACGGCATTCGACATACCGGTCGACGGTCTCCATGAAATTAAGACAGTGGAATCGCGTATGAAAACCAACGATGTTGCTTCCCAGTAGACCGTCCAGCACCTCCTGTCCCCATGGGCAGATGCCAAAAGATTCCGGATTCGGCCACGGAATGTGCCAGAAGGTGATGATTGTCGCCTGTGGCAGATACCGACGCAGAATGCGTGGCAGGAGGGCAAAGTGATAATCCTGTACGAGAATCACGGGGTCACGCGTCTTCGCTTCTTCGGCGACCGCCTTGGCAAATTTCTCGTTCACACGCACGTACTGTTCCCAGTCTTCACTGCGGAATGTGGGTCGCACGTGGGCGATATGACAGAGCGGCCAGAGACCCTCGTTCGCAAAACCGTAGTAGTAGCCTTTCTCTTCCTCTGGCTTGAGCCAGATGCGGCGAAGCGTGTAACGGGGATGATCGGGAGGCACCTTCAAGTGGTCATGATTGTCGACCGTCTCTCGATCGGCGGGACCGCCACCATGGGCAATCCACGTTCCCGAGCATGCACGCATAATCGGTTCGAGTGCGGTGACAGGGCCTGCTGCGGGAGTACGCACGTGAACTGTTCCATCCTCGCCGAAGTAGTGTAAGTACGGCTCACGATTCGAGACGACGATCACTTCGTCTCCCGCAAGCTCTTTGTGCAGAAGCTCCTTGAGTGTACGTGCTGTCCAAGAAATTTGACTCTCGTCGCGGAGCCTGCGGTCCGATTCCAGATCGCGAATGAGTTCGCGTAAATCGCGCACAATGGGCTGAATTTCACGTGGAGTGTTGGTGGGTGACATGGGCTTCAACAGCCCTTCACCACGCAAAATCGCACGTAGACCCGATTCCCACCCACGCCAGCTCATCTGGGCGATGAAGACGGTGAGCAGTGCAATGATCGCAGCGAGTGCCCCGAAGAAGGAGAGCAGGTAGAGACGTGTTGTCGCACTCCGGCTCTGAATGAAGCTCATATCGTGAATGAGCACCAATTCTCCGAGTACGGATCCAGTACCACGCACGACGTGGTAGGCGATGTGCAGTGGGCCGCCTGGTTGATCGAGAACTTGAGTAGTGTGAGTTTCTTCCCCCACAGGACTACACGAGATGATCTGCGGGAACTTGTCAGTCTTGAAGAGGAGTTTTTCACCTCTGGCATCGCAGAACCCCAATGCGTACACACGTTCGTCGAGCATGACGCGCTTGAAGAAGTTCTGCACTTTAGTGGTGATTGTCGGTTGGCTCCTGTCGGGTGTGACTTCGAGCAGGTAGTTATCAACTGTCTCGGCAATGATCTTGCTTCGCAGATCCACGTCATTCACAAACCAGCGAACTATCATGCGGTCAGCAAAAGGCACGACGGTATACGCCACTAATCCTAAAACCAGCGCGAGTGGGATGAGGAACCGGAGAGAGAGTCTCATTGCTGCATCTATGATACTTCTTCCGTGCGTGATGCGGAAGCATCAGTGGCATTTTTTTTCGAACGTGCAATCTCATTCCTTTCCCTAATTCAAGGCACATTCGTACTCTGGTGATGACATGGATTTTCCTCCTATCGAACAGCACGGCTTTATCGGCAACCTTGGGAGCTGTGCGCTCGTGCGCACCGACGGCACGATTGACTGGTGCTGCCTACCGCGTTTGGATTCTCCCAGTGTGTTTGCGTCACTGCTCGATCCGGAGCGTGGTGGCTTCTTTTCGATTCATCCAACAAGCAGTTCCACCACTGCGCGACAGGAGTACATCGAGAACACCGCCATCCTGCTCACGACGTTTTCGACCGACCAAGGCGTTATCGAAATTACCGACTGGATGCACATGGGCGGGTTTAGCTCAGAAGAGGAGGAGCACCACAAGTTGCCGGCACTCTATCGACTTGTGCGGTGTACAGAGGGGTCAGTGGAGATTTCGGTCAGTTTCAATCCACGTCTGAATTACGCGCGCGATGCAACAGCGCTCGAGGCGGCTTCTGACGGCAGTATCATTGCCTCATCTCCTTCAGATATCTTACGTTTGCACACGTCACTGGCCTTTTCGCCTGCCGACGGCAACGGCATGACAGCGCAACACACACTGCGTTCTGGTCAGTCCCTCACGTTCATCTGCACGTACGGTTCCGTGGAACGAATCGATGTTCCCCCTGCTTTGCGCAGCCTCGAACGCACTAAGGATTACTGGAACCAGTGGATTGATGCCGGCCACGGTCACGGTTGTCACATTCTGCCCGAGTGGCAGTCTCATGTTGATCGATCGTGCATCACCCTCAAAATCCTCGCAGGAGGGAAGGGGATTGCCGCAGCAGCGACAACATCCCTGCCCGAGGTTATCGGTGGATCGGATAACTGGGACTATCGGTTCAACTGGATCCGCGACACGTCGTTCACTGTGCAGGCACTCTGCTCTATCGGTCACTTCTACGATGCCCGCGAATTTCTGGAGTGGCTTACGGACCTCCTGCTCGCGGGCGGCCGCCGACCGGCAGATTTACAAGTGCTCTACCCACTCCATGCGGCCACGCTCACGCCCGAACAGGAATTATCACATTTACGAGGATACGCCGATTCCCGGCCAGTGCGCATCGGCAATGCCGCGTCAACCCAGCGCCAGAGCGATGTGTACGGTGAAATCCTACGCACGGTGTTTCTGGCAGAAGAGTTGCATCCGAAAGTCGATCATGGGCTCAGTGGGGTACTGCGCGATATTGTGGACTACGTCTGTGAGATCTGGGAGGAGCCCGATAACGGTATCTGGGAACTCCGGCAGCCTCCCAAGCATTACACCCACTCTAAAGTCATGTGTTGGGTCGCTATCGACCACGGACTACGCCTGGCAAAGACGCACGGCTGGCAGGTGGATACTGAGCGATGGCAGAAGGAGTGCGATGCCATTCAGTCGCTTGTGCTCGAGCAAGGCTGGAATCCGCGTCTCGATGCCTTCACACAGTCTTTCGGATCCGATGTGCTCGATGCAACGGCTCTCCTCTTTCCGTTACTCGGCTTCTTGCCCCCCGATGACCCTAAAGCACTGTCGACACTTGATGTGATTGTGCGGGAGCTCACAGATGGGCCTTTCGTGTACCGCTCAAGCAATCACCATAAACATAAAAAGGAAGGGGCATTTGGTCTCTGCAGTTTCTGGCTCGTCGAAGCGCTGCTGGCTGCCGGTCGCTCTGAGCAGGCCCGTGAGTACTTCGAGGAACTCATGCGTTGCAGTAACCATGTGGGCCTCTACGCCGAAGAGATCGATCCGAAGACTAAGTCCTTCCTCGGTAATTTTCCGCAGGCATTCACACACGTCGGGCTCATCAACTGCGCCGTCGCCGTTTCGCGTGCATTTGCAAATCCCTGACCTCGTGCGACAGGAACGCCTCCAAACTGACCGAAGATTCTTCTTGCCCGCAGGAAGAGCTTTCTTTACACTCTCGCGGTCATGTTTGCGATTGTGAAGATCGCCGGCTTTCAAGAGAAGGTGGAGGAGGGGATGAAACTCAAGGTTCCGTTACTTTCGGCGGAGCCGGGAAGCACGGTGACGTTTTCGGACGTCTTTCTCATGGCAAAAGGAGAAAGCGATGTTGCCGTTGGTACGCCGACTGTTACTGGTGCCTCTGTCGAAGCCAAAGTTCTCGCACACGGCAGGGATGAGAAAATCCGTGTCTACAAGATGCACCGCCGCAAGCGCTACCGTCGCACATACGGTCACCGTCAGGGATTCACCGAAATCGAGGTGACGAAGATCAAAGCGTGAGGAATCTCCATCAGTTACCGAGTTGAATGAGGGACATACGGATTTCGCTTGTGTCGTTACTCACGGTTCCGGTCGATGCCGTATCAGAGCAAATCGTGTAACGAACAACATCTGTCGTGGAGGGAGTGTCGAGGAACGTGGCGCTTGCAGACCAAGGGCTGTTGTTCTTCGTGGTGAACGTGCTTGTGAAGATGCCGCCGATGATGGGATCATCACACGTTGGATTCTCTGCAGTAGAACGATGGATGGTGAAGGCATCAGTTTCATTGTCGTTATTATCTGCCGTCCCATTGACCATGACGTTGACGAGCACAGTCTGTGTCAGTGATGACAGCGTGATGTTCGGATATGTTCCATCCCAGAGATCGACATTCGCGTCCGTCAGAGATTCTGTTGTGGTGTCGGTGAATGTCGTGGTTGCGGGCGCATTGTGATCATCAGACCAACTGAGGTTACCACTGCCATTGGTCTTCAGCACGGAGCCGGAGACAGCATCTGCTACGGGGAATGTGTACGTCACACCATTGATCGTCATAGTGGAATTGAATTGTGCGTTGCCGTGCACAGTGAGTGCACCCGATGCCGTCACATCGCCATCAACGTACAGATTGTGACTAAACTCAAACCGGTTAAATTCGGCAGAGAATCTGATCGTTGCAGGCAGCAGGTCGTTACCGAATGTGAGCACAGAATCAGCTGCAGTATTTTGCGCGTTGATAGTGAATGACTCCTGGTTCGTTCCGAGTGGCACCATCGATGGAAGAAGGAGCCCGCCACTTCCAAGAAGGGGAATCGCACCGCTGCCCGTGCCCACTTCTCTACGATCGAGTTTGTCGGCGTTCAGGGCAAACGGTACCGAGAGGAATGCGAAACGGTCTTCGGTGTCGTCGCTGCTGTCGGGATCGAGGATCTCAAAGGCTGCTTCTGACGTATCGACGGCTCTCACCTCCACCTGCAGAACGAGATTCAGTAATTGTTCACTTGAGAACGAGCCGAAATCGGGCAGAGACGAAACACTGCCAAGCTCCACAGCAAGCTGGCCGTATGCATCGGGCGTGACGGACTGCACTTCTTGCCAACCGGCGTATGCGGCAGCGGTTACCGTGATGGCTCCACTTGCAGTGCGATCGTCGGATAGTGCATCGGCACTCGTCCACAGACTGAAGCGCATGAAATGTTGTGTTGCAATAGGCGCACCCTCGCTGTCGTACAGACTACCGCTGTAGTGCAACCGCTGCGGAACGCTCGTTTGTGCGGCGGCCATCGATGGAAGAATGATGCAGAGCAGGAGCATCGCGAAAAATTTCATTCCCATGAGGGGGCGCATCGTATCGAAGTGTCTGAGTGACGTTTTCTTCAATCGTCTGTGGCTCTTTCTACGGTGCAGGTTTTTGTTCTTCGCTTTAGAGCGACGGAAGTTTACGAGGCTGATCAAAAAACCGAGTGCGATGCTGCCAAGCAGAATGAGGGCACTTCTCGCCCCGATTGCCCCAAGCCCAGTACTGTTGAGCAGTTGTGCAGCGAGCTGCGTATACGTTTGTCGTTGTGCTGTGGATGCGTTTGCTCGCGTACTCGTAGGAGGAACAGATCCTTCGTGCATAGCGACATATGCCTCAGGTACGGGGACGGGCTTGGCTGCTGGTATCGGTGCCGAAAAACGTGCAGCGATCTCTGTAACGGCAGTTGCACCGACTGCAGATGGTGCGTGCACTGGTGAGAGTACGACTTGCGGAGGAGGGGATGGGTTTGCGCCGACCGCTTGCGGACTATTCTGCGAAGGCGAGGGTGCAGGGGCTTGTACGCTCGCTACGGCCCTCCTCGTTCCTCCAGCATTCGTGCGATCGCCTGATGAGGAAGTTGTGTCTGCAGGTGCAACTTCTTCGTTTGATGGCTGCGACTCCTCTACCACATGTGCCTGCCACGATATTTCAGATTCCTTCCAGCGATACGAAAGAGACAGAGCATCTCCGTCCTGAGAAACAGTGACAACAGGATTGAAGGTAAACTGAAAGGATGCACTCTCTGCTGCCTCTGCAGGCGTGACGGAGCACACTGTGACAATCAGTGAAAGACATCCTGTGGTGATGAGAGTATTGATGTGCACTAACGGTATGATTCTAGCATATTTTCATATTTATGGCAATTTGCGTTAGGGCAGTATATTTACGTGTTTTCTGTCTTATTCTGGTCTAAATCGTTGCGTAAATCGCTCATCATCGCGAGTGTCACTCCCAAATTCTGCTTGCAGGCGATAGTTTCTGCATAGCGTTCATGCACTCTGAAGAGATGGTGGAGGTAGCTTCGCATATGCATTCGGCTGAGGTCGGAAGGGGAGTCCGGATCAATGGGAATGTGAGCATCCTTGAACTTTGTATTCGTGATGCGCAGATCAGAACCATCAGAGAGCAGGATCGTGCCGTGGCGCGCGATGCGCATGGGGAGCACACAGTCGAACATGTCGATACCGAGAGTGACGCATTTCTTGAGTTGTTCCCGTACCCCAACACCCATGAGGTAACGGGGTTGATCAGGCGGGAGGAGGGGAACGACCTCACGCAGCACTTCCAGCATTTCTTCCTCACTCTCGCCAACAGCAAGGCCGCCGATGGCATATCCATCGAAACCGATGGCGATCAGTTCCTCGGCACACTTCTTGCGCAAATCGGACTCGAGTCCACCCTGAATGATTCCAAAGAGGAGTGAAGAATTGCGTCCAGATGTCTGCAGCTTCTCATGTGTTGTCTTGCAGATTCTTGCCCAGCGAAGTGTGCGATCGACTGCCTGTTCAATTTCTCTGTGCGATGCCGTCGAGGGCGGACACTCGTCGAAACACATGATGATGTCAGAACCCAATTGGTGCTGAATCTGTACCGCTTCCTGCGGACCGAGGAAGTGTTTGTTACCATCCGCATGAGAGCGAAACTCCACACCGTGATCCGATATCTTTCTCAGTCCCCGCAGTGAGAACACCTGATAGCCTCCGGAATCCGTAAGAATCGGCTTCTGCCAGTCGATAAATGTGTGGAGGCCTCCTGCCGCTGCGATCACCTCCTCGCCAGGATGAAGGTGGAGATGATACGTATTACAGAGCAGCACCTGTGCCTGCAGATCATGAAGATCTCTCTGGGTGAGACCGCGCATGGCGCCCGCTGTTCCCACTGGCAGAAAGAATGGCGTTTCGATGGTGCCGTGTGCCGTTTCGAGGCGCCCTCTTCGGCCGCTTTCTGTGGTGCGTGCGAGTGTAAACACGGGCGATAGATTACTCGATTTTACCTTGCAGAATTCGTCCATTGTGAACAAATATCTTGTACAAGAGCAACGCTCTCTGCATACTGCAGGACGTTTCTTACCCATTATTCGTATGCAGCTCAAACTTCCGCAGTGTCCCACCTGTATCGTCGGTGCTGTCGCCCGCGTCAGCTTCGGTTTCTCGCTGCTCTTCGTCGGTCTCGTGCACTACATGACGTTCGAGTCCTTCTCAGGCATGGTGAGTGAAGACCTTG
>CAYOLJ010000052.1:0-8081 GCA_964404805.1 uncultured Candidatus Peribacteria bacterium | reverse complement strand
GAACATCTATGCGGAATCGGAAGGAATGAGATACCCCTTGCCGGGGATCGTCTCAATGACGCTCTTGCCCAGCTTACGCCGCACGTAGGCAACATGAACATCCACCGTCTGCGAGAACATCAAATCATCGCGACCGCCCCACACGTGTTCAATGATGCGGGGACGCTCCTGCACCGTTCCTTTGTTGCGCAGCAGAAATTCGAAGAGGGCGTACTCCTTGGGCGAGAGATCGATGCGCTGGCCATCTTTGCGCACTTCGTGCGTGTTCGTATCGAGCACAATGGAACCCGTCGTCAGCTGCGGCTGCTTGTCTGTGGTTTTGCGACGCAGTAGTGCACGCACCCGCGCGAGAAGCTCGTCTAAATCAAAAGGCTTTCCAAGGTAATCATCGGCCCCCAGATTAAGCCCGTGCACGATCTCCTGCTGTTTGGTGCGTGCCGTGAGCATGAGAATCGGCATGTTCTTCTTATGCTGTCGCAGCATGGAACAGATGAGATAGCCATCCATGCCCGGCAGATTCACATCAAGAATGAGCAGATCCACTTCCTGTGTCATTGCCTTCTCAAAACCCTCTTTGCCATCGTGTGCCACCGTCACGGCGTAGTGCTCCAATAACAAAAACTGCCGTACGTTCTCTGCCAGTTTCTCTTGGTCTTCAATGAGGAGGATGTGCATAAAAAGTGACAAAGACAAAGGTTACGAGAAACAGCATAGAACCAGATGGATTAAGGAGAGATTAAGAAGTGATCGAAGATCCTATTCCTTGGCAGTATCTCGCCTTAATCTCCTCTTAACCATCGCAGAGTACGATTGCTAATGCTATACTATTTACTTATTTTGACAATACCCCACCATGAAGACGTTTCATCCTCTTTCCTTCGTTCTCGGCCTCGTCTCAGGCTTTCTCATCCTCCTGCTCGCTGTGGGTGGATTACGCTTGGTACAACCATCGAGTCAGACTGCACTCCCCACAGGTCGTGCAGGCTTTCAACAGCGACAGGTAGGAGCCATGGGAGGACAGAATATCTCAGCTATGGCGGAGCAACTGGGGATGACCGTTGAAGATCTGCAGAAGGAATTACAGAGTGGTAAGAACATGCGTGATCTCGCAACTGAAAAAGGAGTGGAGCTTCTGTTCGGCGGCCGCATGCGCGGCGGAAGTGGCGCAGTGCTTACGTCTTCGGGTTCATCCGCTGGACCACGACAATGAGTACTCTTGAGACTTCTCCGGCTTCCGAAACCATACGTACGCGCGTGTCGCAGTGGCTGCGACGTTTTGTGCGTACCATTCGCATCCGCAGCTACCTGATGGGTCTCGCATCAGCCATCGTGCTGGGCGGGAGTTATCTCGCATTTGCGCAGGGAAACACACAGTCTTCGACGACAACCAACTATCTCTCGATCGTGGAACATCAGACCATCGTCACCTCGGTGAAAGCCGTAGGAACGGTGACGTTCGCCAATGAACAGCAGCTGAAATTCAACCAGAAAGGGACCGTGGCAAGCGTACGCGTAAAGGAGGGCGCCAGTGTGAAGAAGGGACAGGTGATCGCCGAGCTCGAGAAGACGACTGCACTGGCCGATATCCGGCAGTCGCAACTCTCTCTCGAGGCAAGCCGTCTGCAACTGGAACAGCTGAAAGCCGATCGCGATGCCGATGTGATGACGGCGCAGAACAGCCTGAATTCCGCGCGGCGTGCTGTGGAGCAGGCACAGACAGACCTGAAAGAAACACGCTCAACCGAGCTGCTCAGCCTCGCATCGACGGCACAAGATATCCTTATTGCCTCAGAGAAATTGCTCGACTCCTTCTACGGCATTCTGACATCCGATGTAGCGGCACGACCGCCTTCCGATATCACCACACTCGAAATTGATCGTCTTCTCTTTCGCGACTGGTCGCTCAAGAACGATGTGGAGCTCAGCTTCCGTTCGGGAGTGAACCAGGTAGTCGCGATGCGACAGACCTACGGAACGCAGCTCAATACGGAACGTGATACGCAGATCGTCCAAAAGGCCCTGAGCGATGCGCAGACTCTGGCAGAGACTCTGCAGCGACTCAGCGAACAAACGTACAACCTGCTGCAGGGAGCCGCCACGGACTCCATCGAGTTCACTGTGGATGCATTGAGCACTCTGCGCACAACCGTGAATACCAATCGATCGACAGCAGCGGGGCTCGTCGACAGCGCGCGCACTGCACGTGCCAGTCTCATCGCCCTCGCAGAAGAAGAGGACTCTCTGCCCAGCACCACCCTCCAGACCAAGCAGAACACCCTCGCGACAAATCAGGAATCGCAGCTGGCGAAAGAAGCCGATTACCAGAGCACACTGAGAAATTTGGACCTGCAAATCAAACTCAAAGAAAATGACGTCGGTCAGAAGGGCACATCACTGACAAAGCTGAATAAAACACTGGATGACTACCGCATCGTCGCGCCATTCGACGGCATCGTGCGGCGCGTGGATTACCAGGTGGGTGACAACCTGCTCGCCGATACAACGGAGGCCAAATACATCGTGCTCGAGAATCCCGCATATCTGCTTGTGACGATTCCGCTCGATCAGGTGGACGTCGTGAAGGTACGCCGAGACATGCCCGCCCATCTCACGCTCGATGCCCTGCCGGGCCAGCAGTTTGAAGGGATGATCTTCGAAATCAATCCCACGCCCGTACAGCAATCGGGAGTGGTGTCGTACAACGTGGATGTGAAGGTTCCCACGCCCGAAAATCTCACCATCCTCTCAGGTATGACCGCTACAGTTGAAGTGGAAACGGCACGAAAGGAAAACGTACTCGTCGTGCCCAATTTAGCTCTGCAGAGGAACAGCGGCCGCGCCACGGTACAAATGGGCAGCGGAGAAGCCGTGCAGGTCGAAACCGGCGTCACGGATGGTCGCTACACCGAAATTCTCTCGGGCCTGCAGGAGGGAGACAGCGTGCTCTCGCTCAACACATCCACAGCATCCAATCAGACAACCAGCACTGCCGCCAACTCCCAGCAGCAACTCATGCGCAATATGGGCAGACTCAGTGGAGGAGGAGGCGGCCCACCTCACTAAGTCATGATCCGACTCTCGAACATCATCAAGGCCTATCCGCTCGGTCAGAACCAGCTCGTCGTGCTGAAGGGCATTTCTCTCACTATCAATGCCGGTGAATTCGCGGCCATCATGGGACCTTCTGGATCAGGAAAATCCACATTGATGAATATCATCGGCTTGCTCGATACACCCTCAAAGGGATCGTACCTCCTCGAAAAGAAGGAAGTCGCAACGCTCTCAGAAAATCAACAGGCAGATGTGCGTAGCAAACGGATTGGTTTCGTCTTTCAGGCGTTCAATCTGCTCCCCCGCATGGATGCCCTGCGGCAGGTGATGCAGCCGCTCCTCTACCAAGGCTGGCCGCGCGCAGCAGCAGAGAAAAAAGCGCGCGAAGCTCTGCATACCGTGGGGCTCA
Source organism: uncultured Candidatus Peribacteria bacterium (assembly GCA_964404805.1). Taxonomy (GTDB): domain Bacteria; phylum Patescibacteriota; class Gracilibacteria; order Peribacterales; family Peribacteraceae; genus Peribacter. The sequence continues at coordinate 4,621 of CAYOLJ010000052.1, read as the reverse complement.
CGGAGCGTCTCGCCCATAATCCCAATGAGCTCTCGGGCGGGCAACAGCAACGTGTGGCAATCGCGCGCGCACTCGTCACGGACCCCGCAATCATCCTCGCCGACGAGCCCACAGGCGCACTCGACACGCACACAGGCGAAGAGGTGATGAATATTCTCACCACACTGAATGCACAGGGAAAAACCATCGTGATGGTCACACACGAGGCTTCGGTGGCTGCATTCGCGCGTCGTACGATTCATATTCAGGATGGCTTGATTCACCCCATCGGCACATGAATATTCTAGAAAACATTCGCAATGCATTGGGGGCAATCGGGAGCAACAAGATGCGCTCGGCGCTCACCATGCTCGGCGTGATCATCGGGGTGGCATCGGTTGTGTTGATGGTCGCCATTGGACAAGGGGCACAGAAGAGCGTGACGTCACGCATCGAGAGCCTGGGTACCAACCTGCTCGTGATCTCACCGGGTAGCCCCACCCAAACCAACGTGCGCTACGGAGGAGGAGGCGGTGGCAGCAGCACTCTGCCGAATGAGGACATAGCGGCTATCGAGCAGTACGTAGCGGGCTTAAATGGTATCGCGCCGGAGCTGCGCAGCCGCAGTCAGGCCATCGTCGGAAATCTCAACGTATCGACCACGATCGTCGGTGCAACCGCCGACTACAGTACGGTGCGCAATACGCCCGTTGCGTACGGAAGTTTCATCACCAGTAATGATGTACTGAACTTCAGTAAAGTTGCTGTACTGGGTTCACAGACCGCGGCGTCTCTCTTCCCCAACATGCCCGATCCCCTCGGCAGTGACATTCGCATCGGTAACAACGTCTTCACCGTGATCGGCGTGCTGCAGACCAAGGGCCAGCAGGGTTTTCAGAATCAGGATGATATGATCATCATTCCGCTCTCGACGATGCAGCAGCGCCTCACAGGGACGAGCGAGGTCAGTTCCATCTACGTATCTGTTGGCAATCAGGCTGATATGGAACACATGCAGGAGGTGATTACCGCCGTACTCTTGAATGAACACCGTATCACCGATGTGAAGGATCAGAATTTCACCGTGCTCAATCAGGCGGACGCCGTCGAAACGCTCAATGCGGTCACCAGTACGTTCACACTGCTCCTCGGGGGCATTGCGGCAATCTCGCTTCTTGTGGGCGGCATCGGCGTGATGAACATCATGCTGGTGTCGGTGACGGAGCGAACCCGTGAAATCGGCATCCGCAAAGCCATCGGCGCCAAGAAGCGTGACATCCTTCTGCAGTTCCTCGTCGAATCCACCGTATTGAGCGTGATGGGTGGCATCGTGGGAATTCTGATAAGCGCCGGAGGATCGTTGCTCGTGAAATACTACTTCAGTTTCGATGCCAGTATCGCCCTGTCATCCGTCATCCTCGCGTTCGCGTTCTCGGTCTGTGTGGGGGTTTTCTTCGGCATGCTGCCGGCATGGAAAGCAGCAAAGCTCCGTCCGATCGAGGCTCTGAGATATGAATGATGCGTGGAAGGCAAACCTAACGGTTTTCCTTCCACGAACCATCCTTTCCCTTCAGTGATGCGGATTCCCCCTCGGGGGACCTTCGGCCAGCGCGGGGCCCACGAGACCCACGCTTCGCCGCGACTGTTATGAATGCGGAAACAGCGCATATCTGCGCGACACGCCACCTATCGAGAAAATTCTTTCGCTATACAGGCAAGGAGCGATTCGGTTTTGTATTGGATTAAGGTGTGAGAGGAGAACAGTCTCAAAAGAGAGTCTGCCCCCCCCTCGCAGATCTTCTATTAGGACGCAGGCGTTTCAGGCGTCGGTGCAGAAGGTTCTGCTGGCGTCGGAGCCGGCATTGCCGGGCCCGGGGTACCGCCATTCTCACCATCACTGATGAACATAGTGACGTGGGGGAAAGAAGTACGTGCCCTAACCCTATAGAACATTGCCATGATGAGGCAAGAGTTTTTAATACAATTTTCTTGTGCGTCGAACATGAAACGGGCATTGGTATTATTGTGTAAATGGATTTCTTCATTTATTTTTCCCGCAGCACTCTATGACATGGCAAAACATCCTCGATCGACTCCTCGTATTTCTCTCTCCAGAGACACTTACGGCACTCGTCGTATTCGCAGTGACACTCACTGTACTATGGGCCATTAAACGCATTGCGCTCTCTCGCTTTAAAAAAATTGTCCACAAAATTGGAGGCAGCGTTGGTGATACGGTCGTGCACACAGTGGAGCAAATTGGGCCACTCTTCTACGGTGCGGTTGCTGCAGCTATCACCCTCACGTTTGCTTCTCTGCCGCCTAAAGCAACGACAATCCTGCACAACGTCATCCTTGTGATTCTGATCATTGAAGCAACACGAATCACGCAGCGCATTGTGCAGTTTCTGCTCGAGCGACGATTGGTGCCTCTAGGTGAGCGGCCTAATGAAAGCATTCTCGCCCTACTCAAGATCTCGACGAAAATCGTACTCTGGGCACTGGCAATCCTGCTCATTCTTTCAAATCTCGGCATCGAAGTAACGGCACTCATCGCCAGCCTTGGAGTGGGTGGCATTGCCGTAGCATTAGCCGTACAGAATATTCTTGGCGATCTCTTTAACTCTATTTCTCTCTACGTCGATCGCCCCTTTGAGACGGGAGATTTTATCGTCGTTGGCCCACACATGGGTACCGTGCAGCGTGTCGGGCTCAAAACCACACGCATCCTCGCACTGAGTGGAGAAGAACTGGTGATCTCGAATAGCGAACTCACCGCTGCTCGCATACAAAACTTCAAGAAGATGCAGGAGCGTCGCGTCCTCTTCACGTTTGGATTGGAATACGGAACCTCTACAGCCCTCCTGAAGCGTGCGAAAGAAATCGTCGCACAGAGTATTCAGGCAACCGAAAAAACGCGGCTCGATCGGGTCCACTTCAAGGAATTCGGCGATTCCGCCCTGCTCTTCGAGGTGGTGTACTACGTGAACTCCAGCGACTACAACGTCCATATGGATATCCGCGAGAATCTGAATCTTACAATCGCAGAAGCGTTCGAGCGCGAGGACATCCGCATGGCGTTCCCCACGCAAACCGTGCATCTCATTCGGGACGAAAAGGCGTAGCGCTCATTCGTCGATGTACAGCAGTGGATTTTTCTTAATGCCCTTCACGCGGACTTCGAAGTGTACGTGAATGCCCGTGGAGCCGTAGACCAAGCCCGTATTGCCCATTGCGGCAATGAGCTGCCCGCGTGAGATCTGATCGCCCACCTTCACGTAGAGCTCCTTGTTGTGACCGTAAAGTGTAATGAGCTCGTTACCGTGATCGATTTCGATGACGTTTCCAAATCCCCCATTCCAGCCGTAGTCGGCTCGTATGACTGTTCCCGCCTCGGCGGCGTAGATCGGCCCTCCGCCCTTCTCCTGCATGTCGATGGCATAGTGACCTGCATGGAAATACTGCGTAATGAAACAGGATCCACTACACGGCTTTTGCAGTAATCCAGATGTGGGAGCCGTCGTCATCTCTGTCATTTCGTCCTTCTTCGTGGGGGGCGGCGCACGACCGTTTCCGTTCTGTGTTGGAGCCTTGGAAGATGATGCGACGGCGGCCACTTGCACCGGCTTGATTACAATGGGTTCACCCCCGGGAACGATGAGCTCCTGGCCCGCCATGATGAAGCTGCCTTTGATTTTATTCTGCTGCGCTATTCTTTCTGAGGGCACATCGTAGAGCTCTGCAATGCCGAGGAGTGTCTGACCGGCCTTTACGGTGTGCAGCACGCCATCCACGGGGAGGATAACGAGTTCGTCACCAGGATGAATGGTTGCCCCTTCAGGTAGATTATTCGTCCATGCGATAGTTGCTTTCGAAATTTTGTAGCGCTGCGAAAGCCGCTCCAGACTGTCACCATCTTTCACCATATGCACGATTGCTTCGGAGTACGCTCGCCGACCACCCTGCTGTGTCAGTGAGGAGGACTTCATGAGAAAACCTTCTTCGACGAGGAGGAATTGTTGATCGACGGAGCCAACATCTTCGAAAGCCATTGCGTACTTTGGAGCGTAGGGCGGCACCAGCAACGAGACGAGCAGCGCAACCCCACAGGCCAGACGCACCCGTAGAGAGAGCCAGTGCATGACGGATTCTTGAGACATCGCGTGCTACATCACGGAACAGGATTGGGATGCAGTGTATCAACGACAGAGCAACCTCCCCCCTGTGCACATTCCGTGTCTTGCACAGGAGTCTCGGTGGCTTCTGATGCGCCGAAGAGACTGAGCAAAATAGCCTGCATATCGTCATAGCGCTTTTGCGAACGCAGGAGCACCACAACGTACTCATGCCCGTTTTTTCCCACCACCGAAACCAAACATTGCCCAGCAGCATTCGTCGTGCCGGTCTTACCCTCCTCAACAAGTGGATTGCGTGCACGCAGAAGGGCATGCGTGTGCGTGAGGGGAATTTCTTTGCCACTCTTGCTGCGGATCACTGTTCCTTTGAGCGCCAACCGCTTTCGAATTTCAGCTTCTTTCTGAATGAACATCGTCAGCCTGGCAATATCGCGCGGCGTGGACCACTGACGCGGATCATCCATACCCGATGCATTGGCATACTGCGTTCCTGTAAGGCCCAGAGA
>CAYOLJ010000051.1:0-8123 GCA_964404805.1 uncultured Candidatus Peribacteria bacterium | reverse complement strand
TTTGTTTTTTCGTAGAGAGGAAAGAGTTTCGAATAGAGATTCTGACGATACTCCGCTGGCCCCCACGAAAACGAGGAGCGATACGTAGTAAGATCGAGTAGGCGATTCAATTCATAGGAACGCACGAGATGTACAAACTTTGCATCCTGCTCTCGTGGATGCCCGTCAAGCGTGAGTGGTGTAGTCAGTACTGCGCGCACCAGACGCTGATCTTCGAGTGTGAAATCCTCCGTGGGCTCCTGTGTGAGAAGTCTAAGATCGTTAACCGTGTATGTCTGACTCTTGCCCTCTCTCGCGGCAGCGAACCGGAAGGCATCTGATTCTTTCGGATTCCATGTTCCACTGTTCTGACGCCGTACATCGAAACTCCCATGCGCAGACGACTCGATCCTAGGTGCGAGTCGCACATCAGCTCCATCGAGATGCCCACGAAATTCTCCGGACCGTAGCGAGAACTTCTTCTCCGCTTCATCCCGTTCATACGCACCGGGAACATAGAGCATTTCGGGGCTCTTCTTTGCGCGCTCAAGGGCTTGAGCCCGAAGCTCTGTCTGAACAGATGTCAAACGGTCACGTTCTGCCCTCCCCCGCTGCCACTCTGTCTCACGTGCATTCTGTCTCTGTTGCGTGTCACGCTCCTCTTTCTGTCGACGCTCGACGAGCGTTTTACGAGCCAGTTCCAACATGCGTGTCAATCCGGGCTTACGCTCGACCTCGCGTATGGTAACCGGTTGCAGCAGTCCAGAAATCGCTTGCTTGTTCGTGTTGTTAAGCTGCGCGGTTGCAGCAGCCTGTTGCAGAATGAACACGCGTCCGCTCTCAAGATCTCCAAGAACGTACGTAGCGAGCACCATGTCATGGTTCCCAGGGAGGTCACGACCCTCATAGAAGACCGCACGGAGCGGAAGATGCGGGAATCCTTCAGGCAGATTTACGCGCGTGAGTTTTCGGCTGACCCAGTGGCTCACGCTCCCCGCCGTGAAAACGAGGGGTGGTTCGGATTCCTTTCCGAAGAATCCTTCGGTGAGCTGATTATTGAACCAGAAAGCCGCGCGTCGCTCCTGCACGCGCTTGTCCGTTTCCATAAGCTCAATGGCATCGATGGTAATGTGCTCGAGGGCATTAGCAAGCGTTGTCTGTTCCCTGCTTGCGCCAAGGAATACATCAACCCATCCCGGCTTGCTCTTGATGGATTTCTTGCCCGATGCAGAGCGGATGTTGTCTGCCGCTGTAGCGGCGTAACTCTTGGGGAAATCAAAATGTGCAATGGCACCCATGCGTGTCGCATCACTGGGCCACTTGAGTTCGACGGCATCTGTGAACGTACGAATATCATGCCATTCCCTTTTCTCCATGTTTTCCTGCTCCTCGACATCGCGGGGCAATACACGACTCAGGCGCGCACGAAGAGCCGGATCCGCAACGAGCTTTTGCAACACGATGTCACCACTGGTGAAATCCAGACCAGCGCGCTGACCTGCAACAGTATCTGCAGGAACGGTGAGAGACTCCCCTCGACCAACACGGGCAGCGAGCTCTTCGACGAGATGCTGCACGCGGGTGCGTCCCTGCGTATCCATGATCTGTGTCCGATTCAATGAATGGAGTTGTGTGCCAAAAACCGTCTTTTCGCCGAGTGCGTGCACCACATCAGTGAGCACGCCCTGCACACCTCGATCATGATCAGAAAGCGCACGGTACTGCTCAAGAGCATCAATAGCCTGTGCGTACTCTCGTTCTTTGCGATGCTCGAGATACATAATCAACGCCTCGCGCAGTGCACGGCGGACATTCACAGATGAAATATCAGGCGTGCGCGCCGGTGCCAAACTGGATCCACCCACCCGCCCTGCACGAATATCCTCGAGTGAGAGAGCTCCATCCGAGAGCTGCCAAAGCCGCACCGCGTAGTACGGCAGCAACACAGACCGGAAATCCTCCTTAAAGAATGCATCGACATTCTTAGGATGCATCCCTGTAGGATAGAGCTCAGTGACGAGTTCCGGCATCCCCGAAAGTTCATCGTGCAACATGCAAAAGAGCATCTTCTTGCGGATGTCCTTCTTCTGCTCACCGGGCTTGCTCGTGATCGGATCTGTCAGCATCAATTCCGATGCCGTCGCGAGCATACCGTATTTCTTGTCGCCAATAGATTTCTCTACATTGATTTTCGCCAGCAGCCATGCCGGGCAGCGTGCGAGGAAGGTGCGATCAGCCTTCTGATCAATGCCGTACACGATCGTTTCAACCACAACTTCGACTGCAATGAGCGGAAGCGACGCTCGCAGAACACTTGTGCCGGACTTCATCAGACGAACGGCACGCAGCATCATCGGGAGCTCTACAACGTCACCGCCAATGCGCACAATCTGAGCAATTTCGTAGCCCTGCTCTGCACTCTTGAGTTCAGCGACGTTCACCGTGCAAACCGTGCCGCCGTCCTTGTACGTGAATCGCGCATTCTGGTCGGGAGGATCAGCCTCGAATCCCGCCAGTTTGAGATCGGCAATGATGAGTTTCTCACGCTGCTCAATGACACGATCCATCGCTCCCAGCTCCTTCACATCCTCATAAATGCGATAGATCTGCAGTGCCGTGAGGCCAGTCTTCAGGATTACGGAAGGTTTCAGGAGATTCCACGTCGCGCCGGGAAGATGCCCGATGCCGCGTACGATTGCAGGGGCCTTGCTGAGTAGATAGAGAGTGGCGCCCGTCGCCGAGCCACCGACAATCCACGGAAGCAGCGCACCCACAGCCGCAGTGATCCCAAGCGTCTTGAGCAGGGTCATCCAACCATCCTTGATTGAATTGATCTCAGCCTTAAGGCTGAGGCGAATATCCACCAGATCCTCCATGGATCCCAGAAACTGCGCGTAGTCGTCAGAGAACGCCTCAGAATCAACCTTCATCTGCCTGAGCATGAGGACGTACGCCGTGGCTCCATTGATCGTCATCTGCTGGCCATTGACCGTCACGACCTGTCCCTCGGGGCTTGCCGCAAATCGCGTACCATCGAGCTGGGCAAGCACCTCTGCCTGCACATCTTGTGCGACGAACGTCTTTGCAGGCTGCATGCGTTTGATGGCAGTGAGTGTCTCGTGGAACCTGCCGATGCTGCCCCTGTCGCGGAAGGTGATGATGACATTACGGATTTTCTCGAGCTTCTGTTCTTTCGTGAGCGGCTTGCCGTCCGGCCCCACGCCGCTCTCGAGCGACTCGCGAATGGCGAGTGGCAGAACGCTGTCGAACCAATCGGCAATCGCCTTCTTGCGCTCCCCTTCGGGGACGAGATAGAGAATGACGCCGCGCACCATGCCCGAGAGCCGGTCGATATTCCCCACGAGCTCCATAATCCCTGCATCCGAAAGGCTCTCAAGACCGTTGGGATCGAACGAAGTATTGACCTGCTGCAGCATGGCTTCGAGGCGACCGACGTGAAATTCCTTCGCCCCGTCGATGCTCCCTTCAACCTTCGTACGAATCTCTTCTGGCGTCATCACGCCGAAGGGCTTGAAGGCTCCGTTGAAATCGTACGAGTCTCCAAACTGGTGCTGAATGGTCGTGAGTTCGCCCATGGCCACCTGATGCGCGGCCATCTGCTTCGTAACCACCACCATCCGATCCATAATCGTCACGCGCTCAAGGCGCATGAGCTTCTGCATTTCGGCTCGTTGCGCATCAGTGAATTCCGGACTCTTCATCACCTGCGTCTGCAATTCGAGCACCTGGTTGTAGCGCTCCTGCAACACGCGCAGGTACACGCGCTGAGGCAGAAACTCCTTCGGCGACCCCGGTAAATCTGCCCCCTTGGGATTGCCCTTGAGCATCTCGATGATGCGGTTCTCAAGCACCAAGGTTTGGTCGCTGCGCTTCTTCATGATCTGATCGAGTATCACTGCCTTCTTCGAGCGATCCTTCTCGGCGAGGTACTGCGCACGCAGATCCACTTCTGCATCAAGAACCTTCTGAGAATCGGGAGATAGCGATGCATACGCAGCGTCTCGCGTCTTCTGAAACTCCTGAAGACGTTTCTTCTGCGCGGGCATGTGCGAGAGCTCCTCAATCTGCTCATCGAGAGAGAGGATGCTTGCAAAATGCACACGCTCCTGCACGAGCTCCTTGAGCGTATGGAGGTAGCGAATGGCCTGCAACTGCTCCTGCTCCAGTTCGGCCCTGCGCTCCGGCGGCAGATGGGGAATGATTGCCTGTAATTCATCGCCGCAGAGCTGCATCAAATCGGCAACACCTCGCACTGTTGCGGGGAGGTACTGGTTGTAGGTCACCGCCTGGTTCGCGATGATGAGCTCCCGATGCCGGTCGATGTCCTGTCGCATGGGAACCTCGTGCAGATCCGCCTTAAGTTGCACAGCCTTGCGGCGCATACGCAACTCATTGAAGAATGTGAGTTCTGCAAAATCCTGATAGACGATGCGTCCGTTTTTAAACTCCATCAGCCTCTGGTCGATATCTTCCTGCGCAAGGTGTTCAGGCAGCGTGCGTTCCGCGCCCAGCGCCTGCTGCAACGCCATCGCTTCCACAGTCAGTGCGCGCGGAGATCCCTTGAGGGCTTCGCGTGACTCGGGAGAAGTCGGTTCTGTTGTTTGTTTTTCGATACCCATAGTCTATTGGGGCGCGTTAGGCGGGAAAAAGTCCGCCGCCCCGCCGGTGGGCGGAGGTGGCAGAGGCAGGTTGGGAGCTCCGGTCGGGCCCGGCATGGGATTGGAGGGAATAATTCCCCCTTGAGGTATTGACTCGAATGCACCGCCGGTCGTCGGCGCAACGGTATCAGCAACGGCCGAAGCACCCTCCATGGGATTGGGAACAGGAATGAGATCACCGAGATTTTGCCATGCAAGATACGCACCGCCTGCCACAAGCGCGGCGAGGATGAGGAGCGTGATCGCGGGATGCCGTTTCATCGTCTCCCACGTCGCCTTTGTGGCCCGTCCCGGGAGTTTGAGCACCTTCTCGTACCACCGCTCTTTGCGGGCGATCTCCTGCTTGTTGAGCTTGAGGTGTTTGATGAGCGACTCCACCTGTCCGTTGAGCTTGGGATCACGCTTTCGCAGCGCCTCCACCAGCTTCTCGCGTTTGTCTACCGAATCCAGTGCCGATTCGAATTCCTCAATCTTCTTAAAGCCCAGCTTGCGGGCGTAGTCCACCATCTCCTCACGGTTTCTGAATACGGGAAAGGCGGCGGGCTGTTCACTGCCGACAGGAGGAGTTGCGGTTGCCATTATGCCGTTGCGGAATTGGATAGCAGCATCTCGTGACGAAGGAGTGAGAGACCCATGAGCCCCTCGAGATCCTCATCGCTCTGGATTTCACCAAGTAGCTTGGACATGAGTACTGACAGGCCGGTTGCCCCGATACAAAAACAGAGCTCCGGCAGAACCTCTTGCGGCACATCGTTCAGCGAGAGTTTCTCGAGCGCATTCCCCTCTGCCACCTGCTTCGCGAGCGATGCAACTTGCGGGAACTCCTCGAACGAGGACATCTTCTGGCGCATCGCGAGCTCCTCGTTCGTTTCGTACACAGTGGACCGCTCCACCTCCACCGTCCACCCCTCCCTGAGCTTGTCAGGAAGCGCCTGAAACACCTTCTGTTCCTCGGTGGTAAGGAAGAGTGTATTCACAGCTATATTGTACCAGATGAGGCCCTTGATGGGAATAGCACACCCTTCAGCTGGCGTTCCCCTTCAAAGAGCAAATCCCTCAAGCTCGCGATCGATTCCGACGGGAGAGTGGAAAGCTTATCCCCCTCGCCCTGGCTCACCACATCGAACGGCACACCCAGTGCGAGGGCGGCCAGTGCGCCATGGTAGCGCTCGGCGAGGACCAATTGTGCTCCAGAAATTTCTGCAACCAATGCCTCTACAGAACCGACTGAAATGATCGAAGATTCGGGCAGCGAGAGTGCGCCGGCGATAGACCGGCAGACACGTTGCTCTACCCGATCCTCCGGCTGGAGCGAAAGAATATGTACTGTGTCCCATGACGCGGAATTGCGGAGCGCAGTCGCCCGCTCATTGAACGGGATCGTGGAGTTTCTGCGTGGAATAATGACGAGCAATTTTTGTGAACTACTGCTTCTGTTTTCCGCTTTGAATAGAGAAAGTACAGGGTCAGCTGTTTGAATAACTTTTGTATTCATCTTCCATGATTGCACACGCTGTAGTGTCGCGACATCCCGCACACTGATAAAGAGCGAACGAGCAACCACCCACCGCGCACACCACTCCCCTATCCGCGTTCGAAAAGGTCCAATCCCCTGAAACGCAAGGATGACCGGTTTACCCAGAAGATGGGCGACGAAGGCATGCCACCACCAGAGTAGTGGGGCGCGAATAGACTCAACATCGGTGAAGAGCGACCCACCGCCGAACACCACGCCATCACTCAGGCGGATCGCCTTTAGTGTCCTCCACCAGGGAGTGGAGAGGAGGGAGCGAATACCTGCGGGTAATCGGGGGAATTCCCCCTGCGTCGGATCTGCGGAGAGCACACGCCATTGCGCCTCATGATAGGAAGTGACGAAGTACTCGCGTAGGAGCTCATCGCCGAAGTTCCCCACGCCGTAATTCCCAACGAGGACATAACGCATAAAGACACTATACCGAAGCTGCACTGCCTATGCCTTCTCCTCTTTCTTCTTAGATTTCTCCTTCTTCTCTGCCTTCTCTTCTTTCTCAGGTTTCACGGCTTCATCGTTCTTGGCAATCTTATTACCATTCTCCGTCTGCTGCTCATCCGTCGGTGCCTCCTGAGCAACCGCAAGGGTCGGCTCGGGAGCCGCAGCAATGGCAAATTCCTCTGCCGTAGTGAAACGCTCACTTAAGCGTGCAGATTTGCCGGTACGCCCACGGAGGAAGTTCAGTTTGGCCCGACGCACGCTGGCCACCTTCTTCACCTCGATTTTCTTGATGACTGTGGAAGAGAGCGGAAAGTTCTTTTCCACTCCAACACCTGATGCAATGCGACGCACCGTGATGGTACGATCGGTAGGAACATGTCCGTTATGCGTACTGATCACGAGCCCCTCGAAGATCTGAATGCGCGGCTTGCCCCCCTCTTCCTGAATCTGCTCATGCACACGCACCGTGTACCCCGGTTTGATCGCGGGATACCTGGGAATGAAACGTTCGGCCTGTTCGCGGAGAATGGAGTGAACCATAGCGAAAGTGGCAAAAGGCTACAGATGGTTTCTTTCAAAGTAAAGCAAAATCTCTCCTTCCCTACCCCCTTCGCCCTACCCCTGTCCCCTACTTTTTGAGCGCCTCCTCTATCTGTTTCTGCAGTACATTCGTAATAAGAAGATGACGGGGATCACTGAGAATCTCCGTGACGAACCGGTCCTTCAGGCTTAGGCGGTAAAGGAAATCCCCTTCAGAGAAGATGGAGTACTTCACGTTCTTCAGGTTTGGATCCTGCAACAGCAGTGCCTCAAGCATTTCCTTTTTTAGGTCACCCACGACGAGCAAATCCACTTTACTCTCAGAACCGACGAACGTGCCGGCGAGCAGAATGAGCCTGATCCCCGACAGTTTTTTGAGGCTTGCCACAATGGGGCTCTCGGCTTGAATCTCTTTCGTGAAGATACCACGCAGCTCATTGAAGAGCGGAAAGTCGGGATCCACATGATAGAACTTTTTGCGGTTGCGGTGACGTGCGCGCACCAGCCCGATGCGTCGCAGGTTCTCTAATTCCCGGCGAATGGAATTAATCTGCTCGTGGAGAAGTCGCGTAAGTTCACGAATGAAATACTCCTCTTCCGGATGGAGGAGAAATGTCGAGAGGAGCTTCACGCGCGTCTGCGAACTGAACAGTGCTTTGAGGATGACGGACGACACGAGCACAAACTGTACTCATGAGTACATGGATAGTGCAAGAAAAGTGATCAGACAATTGATCTAGTTTTTTATACAAAAAAGCCGCTTAACTAAGCCAAAACTTAAGAATAACGGCTATTACAGATTCTTTATCTGAACACTAATTATACTCAACTATGAGGACATTTTGTGTTCTAAGTATACTTTTCATCACTTCTCCATTCTCCCTACAGAGGGATACTGAGTAATTGAGTGAAATCGCAAAAAGTGCTAGAATGTATGGAATGCTCTCAAA
>CAYOLJ010000050.1:0-8348 GCA_964404805.1 uncultured Candidatus Peribacteria bacterium | reverse complement strand
TGATGCACACTCTGTTGCTGCCAGAGCCGCGTGACCTCGGAACAATCCATGGCACCGTCATAGCCGTTGGTCTTATTTTGGACCGCGCCGTTCTTCATGATCTTGAACGTCCAGTGCAGGTGTGCGCCGGTGGAGCTGCCCGTATTTCCGCTCAACGCGACCGGATCCCCTTGCGCGATACTCTGTCCGTTTTGCACGAGAATCTGCGAGCAGTGTGCGAGCAGACTGCGGCGTGTGGGTGCATCAATCGTCACGTACTTTCCATACCCGTTCGCTCCATCATCCTTCACGGTGCACACGCCATCATGCGGCGCGAAGATTTTTGTTCCTTCGCTCACGCCGAAATCGAATCCATTATGCCCCTGATATCCGTACTGCTGATAAATTTCTGGATTCTGGCCGAAACCCTGCGTGACCGTGGGTGTTCCGGGGAGCGGAGAGAAGATCATGCAAAGAGCATACCACAGCGCCCTACTGCATCATCTGTTGAAAGAACGCGATGATGTCTTTGTCGCCGGTCAGACACTGTGTTGCCGTCCAGAAGAGCGGCACGGCGATCGAATCCGTCGGCAGATCGCATTGCTTGGCAACGCGGCCAAGCTCGCGGGCATTGCTCTTGTTCAGATAGACCTCCTTCCGGACAAAAGAAACTTTGGATTCGACGTTATTCTCTTGGACGAATGCCTCTACGTTCGCGCAGTGCGGACACCCATCACCGTAGTAGAGCACCATACCGCTCGGGAGCGCATTTCCGCTGGATCGGGCGATGAAAAACACCACCGTAAGAAACGCGATCACGGCAATGCCGCCGATCACCGGCTTCAAAAATCCCTTGGAACCGCCTGAAGATGAAAAATCTGAGGAATCCATAGCCCCCACAGGGTAGCGGGAAATCGTTTCTTGTCTACAAAGAAGATTGCTTTCTCTGTCGAACTCAGAGAGAAATATTGCGACAAAACTGTTGTAAAGCACGAAATACCGCAAGTGTATAAAACGGATGGACAGGACTTATACCTCCTCCTCAGGTAGGGGATACTACCTACGTCAGTACCGCATTAAACAGAAGGCCCGTCGCGAGGATACCCGCCCCAACAATCACCGCGAACACCACAATGAGCTTGGTGTGCATGACACGCCGGAGAATGAGAAATTCAGGCAACGACAGCCCCGTCACCGACATCATGAACGCGAGCGTCGTCCCCAGTGCAACGCCTTTTTCCGTGAGAACCGAAACCAGCGGAAGAATCCCCGCCGCATTTGCATAGAGAGGAATACCCAGGAGCACGGCAAACGGAACGGCATACCAGCGATCTGCGCCGGCAAACCGAGCCAAGAAATCTGTCGGAATGAATCCGTGCATCCACGCACCAACACCAATGCCGAGCAACACGATCCACCACACGCGTCGAAGTATCATGCGCGTGTATCGTCCGGCAAAGGCCAGACGCTTCGGCCACGTATCAGGGTGTGATTTTCCGCAGCCACATCCGTCCTGCTCCATGCGACGATCCACCAGAGACTCCATATTGAGCGACCCGATGATCATGCCGGCAACAACGGCGATGGCCAGTCCACTCGCAATGTAGAGAAGTGCAACCTTGAGTCCGAACGTTGCAAGAAGCAGTGCAAGCGCAATCTCATTCACCATGGGCGACGCGATGAGAAACGTAAATGTCACACCAAGTGGAACGCCCGCCTCGAGGAATCCAAGAAAGAGCGGGATGGCACTGCAGGTGCAGAAAGGCGTAACCACGCCGACCAATCCAGCAAGGGCATGACCGGTCACACGATGACGTCGCGACAGTAACGCACGAATCCTCTCTGGCGGAATGAACGTGCGCATGACCGTGACCACGTAAATGATGACAATGAGCAGGAGAAAGATCTTGAGAGTGTCTTCAATGAAAAAATGTACGGCCTCAGCGACGTGCGATTCAGGAAGTAATGCAAAAACCCTGTAAGTGAGCGTGTCAGCAACGAAGGTGAGAGGCCAGAAAAGATTCATGCAGGCAGTGTAGCATCCTCATGCTCCCAAAAAACCCCCGGCTTGCAGCTCAAAGAGCTGACGGTACACCCCATTTTCCTTTTCAAGGAGCGACGTGTGCGTCCCCTCTTCGAGGATCCGTCCTTGGTCAATCACCAGAATCCGATCTGCTTGCTTGATCGTTGAGAGACGATGGGCGATGACAATGCTCGTCCGATTCTGCATCAGTCGTGCGAGGGCCTCCTGAATGTACTGCTCCGAGAGGGAGTCTAAGCTACTCGTCGCCTCATCAAGCACAAGAATCGGCTTGTCGGCCAGGAGCGCACGTGCGATAGCCACACGCTGGCGCTCACCGCCCGATAGTTTCACGCCACGCTCTCCTACCAGAGTCTCGTACCCCTTGGGGAGCACTGAAATGAATTCATGCGCATGGGCGAGATTGGCCGCGTACTCAATCTCCTCGTGCGAGACGCCGGGTTTTCCGTACGCAATGTTCTCGGCAATCGATCGATGGAAGAGCACGGGATCCTGCGGAACAAGGGCAATGGCACTGCGCAAGCTTTCCTGTGTGACACTGGAAATATTCTGACCATCGATCAGAATCTGACCTTCTTGTAGATCGTAGAGACGAAGGAGCAATTTTACAAAGGTGCTCTTGCCACCGCCGGAGTGGCCCACGAGCGCAATGCGCTCCCCCGGACGAATCTGCACAGAGAACTGCCGGAAAACGGGCTGGGTGACCTGCTCATACTGGAACGTAATATGCTCAAACGTGATCTCGCCCGCCCGAACGATAAGCGGACGTGCATGCGGTACATCGCGAATTGCCAGAGGCCTGAGAGCAACCTCCACCATTTCCTCCCCACGCGAAATCGCCCGAATGTAATCGCGCACGTTGCGTCCGAAATCCCAGAGACGACCCCATAGTTGCCCCATGTAGAAAATAAGAATGATGAATCCTCCAGGAGTGAACTGCCCCCGGTACCAGAGCCACACCGCCAGCGTGAAGACGACAAGCTCGATCGCAAGAAGGAGAAAGTACTGCACGAGCGTGACGCCGGTCGAAGCCACCCACGCAAGCCACAAACGGCGCTCCCACTCATGTAGCAGGGACCCATGTCGGTGATCCTCCCGCGGCTCCGCGGCGAAGGACTTTACCAGTGTATTCGCCGAAATAGCGTCCACAAGATTGCCCGTCACGCGCGTGTCTTGGGTATCTACCCAGTTGTACATACGCGTGAGAGACAAGTTCATCCCAATAGAGAATGTTGCATAGACCACCATGCCCAGGAACATGGCCAGTGCAATGGGCAGTGCGAGGAACGAGAGCACCACCATGAAACCGATCATGAGGATAGTTGTAGGCAGAAAGTTCAAGAAAATCTTGTCGAGGATGCTCTCAATGGCATCGGTGCCTCGTGTGATTTTGCGCGATGTTGATCCCGCAAACTGACTCACGTGAAACCCCATCGCATGCCGCTGCACGATGGCGAAGACATCGGCATGGGCGCGCTGCATCACTTTTGTTTCGACCTTGCCGAGCAGGAGTCCCCCTACCTGTTCAATGCCGAATGCCGCCATCGCCACTCCTACCCCGATCACAAATTGCCAGAGCGCGAAGCGAAATACTGCAGGATCAGGCTGATCAGCAGAAGCAATCGCATCGATGGCTTCTTTGTAGAAAAACGGCTGGAGCAGGAAGAACCCCGTCGAGACGACGGAGAGCAGAACGACCAGCACGAGGGCCCACGCATGAGAGCGGGCATAGCGCGTCACGAACGCGAGCACATCACGATGTCGGATCTTGGGCATGTAAAGGTTAAAACGAAATACAGACGTCGTACGTTACGTATTTAGTAGGGATTTTTCTTTTGAAGAGAGTCATTTCAAAAGGTTCGTGGAGGAGCACGAACCCGGAAGCCGCAAAACGGCTTTCTGATTACTATGGTGGACGATACTGGGTTCGAACCAGTGACCTTACGGATGTGAACCGTACGCTCTAACCAGCTGAGCTAATCGTCCAGAGAAACGAGGAACCAAATGAGAGAAGAAATATCTGCGATCAGTCCCGAGCGGAGCCGAGGGGCTGAGCTAATCGTCCAGCGATGCCAATGGTACCAAAGCACCGGCGATCTTCAATCAATTACGCCTGCGTAAACTCCGGATCAAGCATCAGTCGACTCTCCTCCGGCAGGCTCTGCCCTTGATATTTACTGAAGGGCTTCAAGTGATACGGCTGCTCGGCAGGGCTCGTCATCGTCTCGAACGCCAACTGACACACGCGCATGCCCGGGTAGAGCGCAACAGGAAGCCTGTTCAAGTTACTGATCTCAAGCGTGATCGTACCCGAGAAACCCGGATCCACAAACCCTGCCGTGGAATGAACGATGATGCCGAGCCGGCCCAAGGAACTGCGACCCTCCACGCGCACCACTAGATCGTCGGGAACCGTAAGGGTCTCTTCAGTCACGCCGAGGATGAATTCCCCGGGCTGGACGATGAAAGGCTCTGCGTCCTTGATCTCAATCGTCCGCGTGTTGCCATGAAAGCTCTCGGGTTTCTTGGGATCCAATACAGCAAACCGGCTGTGTTCGTAGGTCTTGAAGACGGACCCGAGGTGTAAATCCATAGAACTGGCATGGATGTGTTGCATCACGTCACGCAGGGGTGACGTCACCTTCACATGGCCGGAGAGAATAGCGAGCCGAATATCTTTATCAGATAAGATCATAAATCGGAAAGAATCGACTTGCCCGGCGTAGTCCCGCACATATGGGACGAAGTCGGGTCGGAGAGAATCATGGAGTGGCATCCTAACACACAATGCCCCAAAAATCGCGCCATTTTGCATGCATGCAGCACCGCTCAGGTAGAATGGCAGTCCATGATCACCCAGACAGATACCTTGTCGGATCAACGGGAACACGGGAACGAAAACGCAGGCGAAGTTGAATCTCCAGAAAGAGAAATGCTGTCGAGAAGACGAGATGATCTCGTTCAGTACTTTCGAGGATTCATTGCCGAGACCTTCGATAAACTCCGCGTCGCCTCGGCGTCAGAGACCGACCAACTCCGGCATGGACTGCAAAACATTGGGCTCACCGAAGAAGAAATCAGCGGATGGGAGCGTTATCGCGACGAGGTGGCAGAACGACAGAGACAATCCGCTCAGCAGCTTTCAGAAAGACTGCACGCAATGCTCAACCGCGCCAATACCGAGCATCACATCACTCGTGAATCTAAGAAACGATGGCTTGATCGCTTCAAGAATCCCTCACTCAACTACAAGGCGAAGGAATACTTCGTAAATCACCAGATGCCCTCCTACCTCGCCGCGTGGGAAAAAGTCGCGAAGAAAAGGAAGAAACTCCTCAGCGATCCGCGCTTCAAGTCGCTCACCAAAGAGGATGTATCGCAGCTGGAAACATTCCGCAGAGGCAAAAAGTTTTTGGATCTGCACTTCGACAAACGAGAAGATCTCAATGCGCATGTCGAGGCCGCCATGATCGCCAATGCACGCAAAGTCGAACACCTGCACAAAAGGGCGAGATCTTCTCTCGAGACCGCAGCGTCCGCCGGTGCCATCAATCGGGATAAAATAGGGAGCTGGCTGCTCGAGAGACTAGAAAAATTTCCCAATACAATGGCACTACGAAATTATGTGGAACACCAACTTCCCGAGTACATCAAGAACTGGATGAAGCTCCGTACGGAATACGACTGGGTAGAATCCAAGATGAAAGAAAACGTTCCACAGGGATTCAATCGGCTTACACCGCAGAAATTTCTACTCTTAAGCTACAGGCAACGCATAAGTTACGTGGAGCAGGCCAAACAACGACTCAATCTCACCGAGGCTCCCTCTCCTCGCGAGATGGAGAATCTTAAACTCGGCATTCGTCACGCGCTCGATGCCAAGGAGTGGGACGACGCAGAGGAGTTGTTACAAAAGGCACGCGCACTCTTCGAACAGGGCAAAGGGGTGGAACGCGATCGCTTCGAGCTCGATTCTCTGGAGCGCTACCTCAAATCATTCCGTACAGAAGCACAGAAAGAGCAACAGCCCATGAAAAATGCCAGCGAAACATTGGAGCAGATGCGTATGGCCTACGATCAGATTCCCACTCCCCTCAAGCCCCTCTATCTCGCCGCTATGAATGACCCCGACAAAGTGGGGGCGATTGCTTCGTGCACCTATAATCGCGTGTGGTGCCGCGAGCACGGCTACCTCACGGATGACCGTGAGAAGGGATTAGAACAACAGGCAACGAATGACACGCAGGCTCTCGCCAAGGCAGGCAAGCACCGCAAGAAGGGTCTCGACAATGTGAAGCTGGGTGTGGTGTCCGATAAGCAGCACGACCCGGCCGTACGCCGGTACGACGAGGGGGAGTGGGCTCCGACGATCATTCACATGCCGCCCAATACCCACCAGCACTTCTTGTCGATCTTAGAAACCCGCAAGAACAATCACGCGTTCCGTTACTGGACGACGCTCATTCCCACAAACGTGACCTACGAAGAGCAGCTACACCTCGTGCGTAACGTGAACTGGGTGCTCAAGCGCGGGACGAGAAAACTTAAGGAACAGGGGCTGACATTCACGCTCACGGATAGCGCGACGCCTCTTTCCCTCCAGAAAACGCCCTCCAAATCGGCGCAACAATCCTCGTACGCTGTCTCGGCGTAGAGACGGACGAGGGGAAACCGAGAAATCCGAGGAGCACAAGCCATCTCTTCGATTTCGTCGGTATCGTCAGTTTCCTCAGCCAAACACCTCTTTATACTTCTCCCTCCAACACGCGCTATACTCCTCCCCTACGCCCAACGCCCTTACCCCCTTACCCTAAAGCATGGCTCTCTACCGCACCTACCGGCCCCTCGTCTTCGCAGACGTCGTGGGACAAGATGCCGTCGTCACGACCTTGGAACAAGCCGTGGAGCAGAAGAAACTTTCACATGCATATCTCTTCGCCGGCAGTCGCGGAACAGGAAAAACATCCGTCGCGCGCATCCTCGCCAAGCACATCATGACGCACGGCATCACCGATGACACACTCAAGCGTCAGATCATCAAGGGTATAGAAGATGGATCGATCGTCGACCTTCTCGAAATCGACGCGGCATCGAACCGTGGCATTGATGATGTGCGGGATCTGATTGAGAAAATCCAGTTCTCGCCCGTGGTCGCGACGGCGAAGGTCTACATCATCGACGAGGCGCACATGATCACGAAGGATGCGTTTAATGCGCTCTTAAAAACACTCGAGGAACCACCTGAGTACGCGCACTTCATCCTCGCGACGACGGAGCTCAACAAAATTCCCGCCACCATTCAAAGTCGATGTCAGTGCTTTCCCTTTCGCCCCATTGAGGAGGAGGACATCGTACGGCGGTTGCAGTACATCGCCGATCAGGAGCACATCATCGTCGATCGTGAAGCCCTGCGACTCATCGCCCGACATGTCGAAGGAGGATTGCGCGACGCAATCTCTCTTCTCGATCAGATGCGCTCGCTCCCCAAAATCACTGTAAAGGACGTGGAGCAGCGCATCGGCGCAACCGGTCAGGAGTACATCACGGCAGTAGCAGATGCAATCGGACGCAATGACCCCCCTGCTCTGCTCAAGGCCGTACGTGAACTTGAAGAAGCTGGCACACCACTCGATCTTTTTCTCAGAGAACTTCTGGCACTCGTTCGCACTGAGCTACATCTTGCGATCGAACAGAAAAAACCCATTGATGTGCATCTTCAGGCACTTGATATTCTGCTCGAAGCCATACGCAACCTGCGCCTATCGCCTGTTCCCGGGCTCGTTGTGGAATCGGCCCTGCTCACCCTGTGCAGTCCTGAAACGAAAGGCCGCAGTGATGTGCTCCCCGCAAAGGCAGTGGAAAAATCTGAGCGCAAGAAGGCGAAGGAGGAACCAATTCCAGCCGCCCCACCTCCCAAAGACAGTGAGGAAGACAGTGTGGCCGCCTCCGCGGCAGAAATCGAGGCACCGGATGTGACTCTCGAAAATATTTCTGCTGCATGGGCACAGATTCTGGAAGAAACGACCCCTGCCTCGGTACGCATGTCACTCAAAAACGGAGAACTGCAAGGCAGCACAGGAGCGAAGGTAACGGTGGGCTTCACATCGACCTTTCACCGCGACAAGGTGGCAGCGATCGAAGCGAGCCGTGTCGTAGAACAAGTGATGCAGAAGATTTTCAAACGCTCACTCAAGCTCGAGTGCGTGCTTGAGAAAGATCGCGAAAAGCCCGATACCAAAGAAAGCGTGGTGAATCTGGCCGATGCAGCGGCGGAGGTTTTTTAATCGCGAAAGAAAAACCTTCCCACAGGGACCTTCGGCCAGCCGCG
>CAYOLJ010000049.1:0-8498 GCA_964404805.1 uncultured Candidatus Peribacteria bacterium | reverse complement strand
GATTGCCAGGAATCTCGGTTCCGAATGACCCAAGTCGAGGTGGAGGAAAACGTAAGAGAATTTCGACAGGAGCTTGGTCAGTCAACTGTCGAGCTCATCAATGAGCCAGGCGAACAAGAGTTGCTCGCAGCTTTTCATGCAGCAATGCGCAAGCGCCTCGCAAATATTCCCCATTTGGTAACCGATGAACGATATGCACAGTTCTGCTTCACGCAACTTGTGATGCTCTGTGATACTGCTGCGGCCAAAGCCGAGGCAGCAAGAAATGATCACGAAAAAATCTTGGTCCCGTATTCAGCGTCACAACTGGTCGACGCAGGATCCGATAGATTAAAGCCCGATGCGCAAGCACCACTCTCTCATCTGCGGCAAGTGGCCATTGCATACGGGAAGGTGTTGGCTGAGCGCGAACGTAGTGAAAGGGAGGGTCTAATTACAGGTGCGATTGCCGGTGCTTCAACGGGTATGCTCTTTGCCTATGGCCCACTGGCGCCTATTGTTGGCGGTGCGGCTTGGGCCGGGCGCAGGATGTGGCGAAAGCACAGGGAAGGACAAGTGCATATCGAGATCAACGATCGCGGTGAGTTAGAAGGGAAGAGTGGTCAGCCCATCTACAACCCAACGACGTACCGCAGTGATGTGCCATCCCTCTATCGTGGAGGGGACTTCGTCGCACAGGCGGAAGATGACGCAGTACGCAAAGAATGGAGTGACGAAACAAACGTAAAACGTTGGCTGAAGAGCATCGTCATTCCGGCAGAATCGGTACGACGCTGTCGCACAGGTGCGATCAGAACTCCTAGCGCACTTGCGCTAGAAACAGGACCGAGAGTGCAAGCACAACTGCAGAGTCTAAAAATCAAATTTCGTCCGCCTGTCAATACAAAGGACGTGCGTGAAAAGGAATTGGAAGTCGAGGCGGCAGTCGAAACGCTAAAAAATCTGCGTGCCCAAAAAAATCCCTCGGCAGCTGCCCTGACAAACGCTTCTGCTGATGTAACGCGTGAACGAAAAGCATTGAGCGATCTCAAGAATCCGCCAGAAGGCGCAGATCTCACTCTGGAAGAAATTGGTAGAGACGAAAACGTCTGTAAAGCCTTTGCGGTGGCTGTCGTGAATGCGTTCCAGGCAAATCATAAGACTGGCTGGGTACGAAAGAGTGCCGGAGCAACACTTGCTCCCATGGGTTCTGCTGTGGGAGAGGCAGCCGTTGAAGTGGTGGTGAAACCGGTCGTTATCGGTGGTATGGCCATGGGAGGAGTTTTCCTTGCGGGCAAGCTTATCGGTGCGGTGGGCGGTTTCGCGGTCTCGACACCGATAACGCTCACGATTGGTGGAGCGGTTGGCGCCTATGCGATCTTTAAGTTCGCAGCTGCTGCGATCCAAAATTTCAAGTGGGGCAAGGGAGGCAAAGATCCCGACAAGAAATAATACATTTACCAATGCGCTCACTCACTTCGTTATTGGCTCTCACATTCCCGCACCGGGTGCTGGGAGTAGCGTCTGAAAAAGAGCAGCGCTTACTCTTCAAAGAAAAGACACCCGAAGCTCTTTCAGAATCCCCTGAAGGCCAACCAGAAGGTGGCGGAGAGCAGCCAAGCGATGGATCTGCTGAGAAACAAGTACTCAATGATGCTACTAAGCAGACCGAAAGTGCCGTCAAAAATATGGTCCCCGAAGCTTCAAAACCACTTGCTCCAGTACCAGAAAAACCAAGAGAAGGACCACAGTACGCGCAATTACCCTCTATCAGAGAGGGTATCAGGAATACGCGTAATGCTCTTTTAACTGCACTGGGCGTTGCCTTACCTCCGTTGGGCATTGCCACGCTTGCAGCAGCAGGAGCTGGGCGTTACGTAGGTAGAAGGATGTCGAAGCAGCCCATAAGCATTGGTCGCGCTGCGACAGACACATTCGTTCGTGCCCCTGCAGAAGGAGTGAAGAGCATTGGAAGATCACTATTGTTCCCGTTCCGTTGGGCGGGTGCAGCAGGAATGAACACGCTCAAATTTGCCGGCAATACCGTGTATCGCGGTCTCGATGCAACGGTATTTGAACTGTACCGAGATCTTAGAACTGTGATAAACCATAAATTCCAGTTCCCCGAAGGGACGAATCTTCTTGCTGCGATGATGCTAGGTGTCAAACGCACGATGCTTCTGCCGAAAGACGCTGTGAGGTGGTATGCGGGAATGTGGAAAGCCCATCCCAAGACCACACTTGCCGCTACCATTGCGATTCCGTGGATCACAATGCATGGGGCTTGGCCTGCGGTAATCAAGTGGGGAGGCGACATGTCGATTGGAATCCTCAATATCATTCAAGGCATTGCAGGCAAAATAGCAATCCCCGCCATTCCTCCTATCCCCTAATCCCATGAATCTCAATCCCTTCAACCTTTTCCGGCCTCCCTCACCCGAAGAGGAGGCGAAGAGTGGTGTCAAAACAGAGGCGCCGGGGTGGTTCCACTACGTGGGTGAGACGATCGGTGGCATTGGGTATGCGGCCAAGCACGCCGCGCGGGCGGTGCTTACATCTCCGACGAATTTCGTGAAGGGATCACTTGCGTTGGGAAGGCGGAGTATCGAGGCGCCGGTGCGCTTTGTGACGAATCCGGTGTTCCGGCTCATTGATAGTTACCACGAACGTGTCGATAAGCTGTTGTCCTTTGGAGGGAAGTAAACGTCAGTCCAAGGTGAGGAAAATCTAAGGATCAGGTAGAGACGGCAGCATTCTTCGTGTACTCTGCCGCAGACACATGGCATCTCTGATTCTTGCAGACCCGACTTCGCCTCACTACGTTCGGCTCCGCCGGGCAGGCGGCACCATTCCTTTCTGATGGCTCAACTCATTCTCCAAGACGGCTCGGCATTCTCCGGCGAGTCGTTTGGTTTTGCGGGGGATACGGATGGAGAAGTGGTCTTCAACACGGGCATGGCGGGGTACGTCGAGAGTCTTACGGATCCCAGCTACGAGGGGCAGATTCTCGTTTTCACGTATCCGCTCATCGGCAATTACGGCGTGCCGACCGAAGAGAAGAATGCGTATGGATTTGCTCAGAACATGGAAAGCGAGCGCATTCACGTACGCGGTGTCATCATGGCACAGGGCAGCGAGCACTTCAGTCATCAGGCTGCGGCAAGCTCGCTTCAGCGTTGGCTGGAGCATCACAAGATCCCTGCCATTACGGGGGTGGATACCCGTGCACTGACGAAGAAGCTGCGGGAGCATGGCGTGATGCTTGGCCGCATTGCGCAGGATGGCGATGAGAACAAAGCAATTGAAGATCCCAATGAGAGAAATCTGGTGGCCGAGGTGAGCTGCACAGAGCCCGTGACGTACGAGCCGAAGGAGAACGCCATTAACAAAGCAGTGGTGGTCTTCGACTGCGGTATCAAGAACAATATTCTCCGAAGCTTTCTCAAAAGGGGAGTCACCGTGCACCGTGCACCGTGGGATTACGACCTCGCATCATCCAGTCTGAAATTCGATGGTGTCTTCATCAGTAACGGGCCCGGCGATCCCAAGAAGTGTGACGACACCATCCGTCAAATTCAGTGGAGTATCGAAAAGAAGCTGCCCACGTTTGGCATCTGTCTGGGCAATCAGCTGCTTGCGCTGGCCATTGGCGGCGACACGTTCAAGCTCAAGTACGGGCACCGCGGCGTAAACCAGCCCTGCATCGAGCATGATGCGCAGGGCAACAAGATGAAGAAATGCATCATCACCTCACAGAACCACGGCTTTGCGGTGAAGCCAGATGCGTTACCGCAAGATTGGAAGATCTGGTTCACCAATGCCAACGACGGAACAGTGGAGGGGATTCGTCATGAGTCGGGCAAATTCTTCTCGGTGCAGTTCCACCCCGAGGCGACGCCCGGACCGGAAGATGCGAATTATCTGTTTGATGAGTTTGTGAAGGTGCTGGGGTAGAGCGTGTCACCTTAGATACATGTCATGGTTCGACAGGGCTCACCATGACAAACTACAATGTTGTCATGAATTTCGTCGTCCTCAGTTCTTCCCGCGGCACCCGACTTCGTCCGGCTTCGCTCACGCTTCGCCGCGACTACGCCGGGCAGGCGACGCCTCCTTCTTTCTTATGAACTTTATTGTGCTGAGTTCTTCTAGGGGTACTACGTTTCAGGCCGTTCTCGATGCACAAAAACGCGGTGAGCTTAAGGCCAAATGTTTGGGGCTTGTGACGGATCGCGAAGACCGTCAGTGCATCGACAAGGCAAAGGAAGCGGATCTGCCATTCATAATCGTCACGCGGGTGAATGGTGAATCACGCGAGGAGTTTGACCGTCGCGTGCAGGAAGCCATTGTGTCTCTGGGAGGAGGAAAAGACACCGTAATTGCAGCGCTCGGATGGATGTTCATCTTCAGTCCGTGGTTTATCCAAGCCTGGAAGGATCGCATCATCAACGTGCATCCGGCCCTGCTCCCCAAGCACAGCGGCAAGGGGATGTACGGTCACCACGTGCATGATGCGGTGCTGGCAGCGGGTGAGAAGGAAAGCGGCGTCAGCATTCATCTCATGGATGAAGAGGTCGATACCGGCAGGATTCTGCTGCAGAAGACCTGCCCTGTCCTCCCTGATGACACGCCCGACTCGTTGCAGCAGCGCGTGCAGGGGTTGGAGAAGGAGTGGTACCCAAGGGTGTTGCAGATGGTGGAGTCGGGGGAGATTTTGCTATCTTCTTCTCTGTCACCCTGAGCGTAGTCGAAGGGTGAAGTACCTGTCATGGTTCGACAGGGCTCACCATGACAAGCTCTCTTTGCTTTCCTCATATTCCATGCCTACCCCCACCTTCACTGCCCGTTGCACGAGTCATAAGCAGATTGCCCATGATGTCTTCGAATTCACACTCACCAAGCCGGAAGGGTTTTCTTTTCAGGCAGGGCAGTTCGTGATGTTTCTCGTTCCGCTTATCGATAATCCTTCTGATGTGCAGGGTCGGGCGTTCTCGGTCGCCTCTGCGCCAAGCGAGTCAGAGCTCCTTTTCGTCGCCAAGATCAAGCAGGGGGGTCGTGCGGGACGGTGGATCTCGGAGATGCTCAAAGAGGGAGATGAAGTGAATCTGCAGGGTCCTCTGGGCAATTTTACACTCGCACAAAGCGGAGAAGAAAAGCTCCTCTTTCTTGCCACGTGTTCGGGATTGGCACCCCTACGTTCGCACATGGTCGAGGCGTTGCATCAGGGTGACAGTCGTCCGATGGATTTGATTTTCTGTGTGCGCGGCAAAGAGGATCTGTTCTGGACCAAAGAGCTCGAAGAGATTTCGAAGGGGCACCCGAACGTCCATGTACACGTTTCGCTCAGTCAGCCTTCGGCAGAGTGGAAGGGCCTCACCGGTCACGTGCAGGATGTGGCAGAGCAGGTGATCAGCGACCTGTCTCAGCGCAGCGTCTACGTGTGCGGTGGTTCCGGGATGGTCAAGGCGGCAAAAGAGAAAGCCATGAATGAGTGGAAGATTCCAAAGGAAAGGATCCACTCGGAGGATTACGTGTAGGGTTCCTCACCCCCTCTGAGATTCGCCTCGTTGGCCCTCCTCTCCCCCCTTCCCCCCTCTCCACGAGAGAGGGGGAATATAAAAATCATTGAATACACTCCCCTTCCTCTATAGAGGAAGGGGTGGGGGGATGGAGGAACCTCCACGAGGAAGAAGAGGCGGGGGTGAAGCAGAAAAATCAGAACGCTCCCTTGAACAGATCGTCTTCTTGATTGATCCCCGGTACCCAGCCGACGAGGTCCGTCATGGGCAGATTGTGCTCGCGAATAATCGCGGCAGGGATCGATTGATCGGCATTACCCATGACCGCATTGGCGGCGGTGCAGAGCTGATCGGCTTGGGCTTCGACGGTCATGGTGAGTTCACGACCGAAGAGATCCTTTTTGCCGATCTGTGGCGAGAGTGGATCCAATCCCACGCAGACGAGTGCAAATGCCGTCACGCCCCAACGTCTGGGTCGACAGCAACTGTCACTCACAATCACGGCGAGGTGCTTGCCGGTTGTGTGCATGATCTCATCTCGCAGCGTGCGGGCGGAGGTGAGGGGATCTAATGGCCAGCCGATGCAGAAGCCCTCGGGCACGTTTGACTGATCCAGCCCGGCATTGGGGACGAGCAAGGTGCCGTCCAATCCTTCGGGCTTGAGCTCCGTGAGCATGGCGAGTTCGCTTCCTCCCACCACTTTGCCATGTAGTCGTTTTACTTCGTTGAGCACGGCTTGGCGAAAAGCCGCAGAGCGACCACTGTGCTTCGCCCATTCCTGTGCTTCGGGTGTCACCGTAATTTTTGTAAGGTCAATCCGTGCACCCTCCACAGTTGCAATGGCCTTCGAAGAAATTACGAGGATGTCGCCCTCCTCGAATGAAGCACTCTGCGCGAGAATTCCGACGAGATCATCGCCCTCGTTGAGAATCGGTGTGTGGAGAGACAGAATTTTCACACAGGAATTGTGTCATACTTTGTGACATTTTGTCTCCAATTGGTGAGCTTCCGGAAAATTGACTAAATAGCATAAATAAGTTATAATGAATAAAACACATTTCCCATATTATGCTGCTCTTCCTGTATGTCAGAGGGGAGGACTGGAGCCTTCGTGAGGTGAGGGTTCTCGCATTTGGGTCACCGGAAAACTACGTTGCATCTCATGAGGACGACAGTGATGTTTCTCGTGGAGATTCCACAAAGCGGCACCTCAATCCTGCAAGTGATCTCGCTGAGGGCTCTTCGAAGGATGTTGAGTTCGATTGGTTCAAAGCTGTTCCCAAGAAAGGGTCACATCCTCCGCAGAAGGAGCAACCCCCCAAGCCCCCTTCGCATCCAAAACCCACACCTCGGCCTGCCGAGCGATCTACGAAGGATGTGAAGTTCGATTGGTTTAAACGTGTTCCCAAAAAAGACTCGCCTCCCAAGCTTCCTTCACAGCCGACCGAAGATCCTGCTATGCGTCGGCGGCTCGATGAGGTGGATGCGCGCAAGCAACGTCTGGAGCAGGTTTACCGCAAGCGACGCAACGATAACCCCGAGGAGTGGGATGCCTATTGGAAAGATTTCTGCGATCGGGCCAGTATTCAGCAGGGATTCTGGGAGCAGTTGCAGCAGCAACGTGGCGCCATACTGGCAAATCTCGAAGAAACGGTGCGTCTTTACGAGGAGCAGATGAATATACCACCGTCTTCACATGAAGAGCCTCAATCCCGTATTCCGGAATCATGGCGTGTGCATGTCGATCGTCCGGCATTGGATCGATGGCTGACTACACTCCAGAAGCATCCCGGAGCCAAACCACTCGTTCTGCCACGCTCCCTGCAGGAAAGGCTCAAGATGTTCAAAGTTCCTTTCGAAGAGAAGGGCGCAATGGTGTCGGTAATGCTTGATGGCTACGAATGGCAGCTCGGAATAGCATATGGAGGGTTGTTTGAGTCAATCTGGTACGTGATGCAGGCGGCGATCAACCCGCAGATCAGAATGCAAATTTCAGGGCAAGAGATCGTGAAAAGCAGACATCCGCTGACGTTGCTTCGTTCGTGTGCTCAAAAAGCGGTTTTGCGTTACGAGAGTGAGCAGAAGGATGCAGCAGGAATGAAGCACTTCGAGATTGCAGGCAAAGAACCGTTGGGGTACGTGGAAGTGGCAGATCTTTCGAATGATCTCATGCGCGAAACTGTCAATGGGACGAAAATGTTTCCGCAAGCACTTGCTCTGCGTTACAACGTGCTCGTGCCGGAGGGCGGGGCAGTCACTGATCTCTCAATATCCGGACTTGATCCAGAGAGAACCTTGCATGCACGCATTCAGAAGCTCTACGACATGGGAGTACGCAATTTCTACGTGAATATACAGGCACACGGCACGCCGATGGGGTTTGGTTTTGGTGGTAATAGATTGACTCCGTCACAGGTGACGTCACTTTTCACGACGTTTTCTGACTGCCGGTTCACCGTCAATACAATTGCGTGTTACGGCGGGGGTATGAATGAAACCTTCGCGCGGTATGCAGATTTCTCATCGGCTCAGCGCGGCAGAGTGACGGTCATTACGCAGACGAAGGGTGACACTGTAAACCGGTCGATTTACTATAGTGGCAATGACAGGGCGTCTATCTACCAGGCTGCTCTTGCACGGGCACTCGTGCGGGGTGACAGTGCTGGGCGCAGATTGACCTTCGGCGAGGCTCACCTTCTGGCCGATCAGGAGGCGCGAGAACGTGGGTATACCGATGCCGGTGCGTTTCGCAGCAACCCCGGAGCCTTTCCTGACCAGACAGCGGAGCAGCAGCGAAAACAGCCGCCCGTTTCTGGGATGCCTGAGCCGGAGCAAAGGGTAGCGTGAACGTGCCTACCACAGAAGGATACTTCCTTCCTGTACGAGCAGAATATCGCGTTCCACGGCATTCTGTTCTAGGTCCACGCGCGTGAGACGAATTTCGGCCGGCACGCCCGATGGATTGTGTAGCAGGATCGTAGAGGGAGGAGTCACGTCGAA
>CAYOLJ010000048.1:0-8698 GCA_964404805.1 uncultured Candidatus Peribacteria bacterium | reverse complement strand
AATCCTCTCTCTTCCACAGCCCGATGATGCCGAACAGGCTATCGACGTTCGTCAGGTGGTGGAGTTCTACTCTCGTACGTAAACCTGCCCCATTCCTTTTTCCGTACTTTTGCTTGAAGCAGGAGTACGGGCACCCACTTCCTTCCTTCCCGTCTTATGCACATCATCCAGGAAGAGATTGGTCTCCCCACCTTTAGCGTCACGCCCATGACGAAAGGAGACTCTACTCACGCTGTATTCGTCATCGGGCCGCTTCCACCGGGGTACGGGATGACTTTAGGTAACGCCATCCGGCGCGCTCTCCTCTCGAGCCTACCCGGAGCTGCAGTGCTCTCGATACGTGTGCAGGGTGCCCAGCACGAGTACACCACAGTCAAAGGCGTGCAAGAGAACGTGGTGGATATTGGACTCAATCTCAAGCGTCTGAAGATGCGTAAGCACAACAAGGATCTCGAAGTCATCACTCTGCAGGCCAAGGGCCCGAAAGTGGTGACAGCCGAAGATCTGAAGGTGTCGTCTGATATTGAGATTCTCAACAAAGACCTGCCCATTCTCACAATCGAGAAGGGTGGTGCCATCGATATGCAGATCACGGTGGGCAAGGGCGTGGGCTACGCGCCGGCTTCTGAGCGCAACAAGAAGCAGAACGAGCCAGGGCTCATTCATATCGATGCGGTCTTCAGCCCGGTTGAGAAGGTGAGATTCAGCGTCGAGACGGCTCGCGTGGGTCAACGCACGGATCTTGAGAAACTCATTCTCGATGTGCAGACCAATGGATCACTTTCTGCGGAGGAGGCGGTGCAATTTGCATCTCAACTTCTCACGAGCTATTTCGAGTATTTCGGCAGCAACGAGAAGGTGGTCGAGCCAGAGTTCATTGCCGATTTCTCGCGTGCGGGTCCGCAAGTCGGCGAGGCTGGCGTGGATACGAGTGCGAAAGAGAGCTACACCCCCATCGAAATCCTCAATTTCTCGCCCCGTACACTCAATGCTCTCATTAATGCGGGTGTGGGGTCGATCGAGCAGCTCACCAAGTGTACCGAGGCCGCACTCAGTAATTTCCGCGGTTTTGGTGCCAAAGCACTCGATGAGGTAAAGCAGACTCTCGCGGAGCGTGGCCTCAAACTTGCCGACGAATCCTTGGACAGTTAAGCAACTTTTCCTCTACCCTGCGTTCTCCTTTTCATGCGTCATCGCAACTCTCGCCACCGGCTCGGAATCAAGCCCGCCCACGAGCGCATGTTCAAGCGCAATCTGGTCACATCTCTGCTCTTGTACGAACAGGTGCGTACGACGAAGCGGCGTGCGCAGGTCGTGGCGCCCATGGTTGATCGCCTGATTACCACAGCCAAGTCCGTTGCACCGCACAATGCTATCCGCTCTATCAATCGGGTGGTGACCGATAAGAACGCGAGCCGCAAGATCATGGAGGTGTATGTGAAACGCTTCGCTTCCATCTCATCCGGCATGACGCGTATGGTGCCCGTTGGAGCGCGTGTGGGTGATGGTGCGTCTCTCGTAGATCTGATGCTCGTCGAAGGGGAACAGGTCACCGTCGAACCCAAGCCTGCCAAGAAGACTGCCGAACCAAAGAAGCCCCGTTCCTCTACAAAGAAGTGAAGACCTCCACACTCAAGCCACAGGCTCCCCGCTGGCTCCTCGTCGATGCTGAAGGACAGGTGCTTGGACGTATGTCTTCGCGCGTGGCACTGTTGTTGCGTGGCAAGAACAAGGTTTCTTTCTCGCCACATCAGGTTTGCGGTGATCACATTGTCATCATCAATGCCGAGAAGCTCACGTTCACACCTGCCAAGTTCCGCCGCAAGACGTACTACTCACACTCGGGGTATTTGGGTCATCTGCGTGCGATCCCACTCAAGAAGATGTTCGAAGAGGCGCCCGCAAAGCTTATCGAACGATCGATTCGCACCATGCTGCCCAATAATCGTCTGCGCCCCAAGATACTCAAGCGCCTACACGTCTTTGCCGGTGCGACTCATCCCTTCGAGGCGCAGAAGCCCGTTTCCACTTCCCTTCGCTAATCTATGCCGCCCTCCGATAAAAAACGGCAGTACTTCAGTGGCCTCGGCAAGCGCAAGACGGCCATTGCCCGCGTGAAGCTCTACGAGGGGGGATCCGGTGATGCCGTGGTGAACGGCATGAAGATCAAGGAGTACTTTTGCACGACATTTCTCGTCGAGAATGCCCTCTCTCCGGTAAAGCTCGCGAATTTGAAAGGACGCGTTGATGTCGAGGTGATCACGGGTGGCGGAGGCAAGGCTGCGCAGTCGGATGCTGTGCGACACGGCTTGAGCCGGGCCCTGCTTCTCCTCAGTCCTGAATTGCGATCAGATCTCAAGCGCGCCGGATTTCTGCGTCGCGACGCTCGTATCAAGGAACGCAAGAAGCCGGGCTTAAAGAGAGCCCGCCGCGCACCGCAGTGGCAGAAACGTTAGGCACGAAAGGAAACCTTGTCGGTTTCCTCTCGTGATCTCTCCTTCCCTTCAAGGTGTCGCTCCAGACAGGCGGAGCCTGTCTTCGCGAAGGATTATTTATTTTGCGTTTTGAACGTATTTTTCGATTTCCAGAAAAAAGCAGGTCTCTGGTTTGTGCTAGGGCTTGCCAAGCGTGTTTATGCCACCCCTAACTTTACGTAATAGAGGCTCTTGCCGTCTTCCGTATCCAGAATGAAGCGGGCATCGAGGCTCATGAGTTGCATGATGGTCTGACACATTTTGAGGAGCATCGCCGGCGGGAGCATCACTCCGGCCTCAAGGCAGGTGGCGCACAGGCCCGCGGCGTCTTTACAGCGCAGGTAGGGATCTCCACGCTCCTGAATCACTTCTCTCAGCGAATTCTGCACTTCTACGACATAGCGTTCAATGTAGGGTTCTAGCTCTTCTACAGCGAGCTCCTGCACTTCGGGCATAGCTTCAATGATGTCGAGGTCCGAGTGGATCGCATGAGCGATGCAGGCGTCGAGGGTCATGGGTGTTTGTGTGAAATCTCATCATTATAGCAAAGATTGCCCTCCAGGAGAAGACGTACAAAGTGAAGGAAACCAGACATTCCTTCAAAAAAAGGGGAGGGCACTTTTCTTGGATCTTGTGCTCTACGACCCTATAGTAAGGCCACGCCGCCCTAGCTCAGTTGGTAGAGCATCGGTATCGTAAACCGAGGGTCGTGGGTTCGAATCCCATGGGCGGCTCCATTCTTCTCCTTAAAGGAGCTCTTGTGTATGCTTGCGATCCCTATGGATCGCTCTACCGCCCTCACCTGGTCCTGGCTCAATATCCTCAATGCAAAGCGCCTCGAGGCCCTGCTGCATGTTTACGGAGATCTCACAAAAGCGCTTGAGCAGCTCGACGAATCCCTCCTTAAGGAGCTCGGATGCCGAAATGATACAGTCTATGCAACACTCAATCGTCTCGAGGAGTTCGATCCGCAATCGTACGAGCAAGAACTCAAAAAGCGGGAGCTCTCTTTCGTCACCATCGATGATCCCGAGTATCCTCAGCAACTACGGGAGATTCCCGATGCTCCGATTTTCCTCTACTGGCGGGGTGATCTGACAATTCTGGAGCAGCCCTGCCTCGCGCTCGTGGGAACGCGCGAGATGAGTGACTATGGCAGACGCGTCACTGAGAGCTTTGTGCCGGAATTCGTGCGTGCTGGCATGGTGACGGTGAGCGGCCTTGCGTTGGGTGTCGATGCCACCGTCGCGCGCGAAACGCTATCCGCGGGCGGCAGGACAGTCGCTGTGCTGGGTCACGGATTAGGCAAAATCTACCCCAGAGAGAATGCCCGGTTGGCTGAGGAGATCATTGCGGGTGGTGGGCTTATCCTCTCGGAATTCCCCCTCGATACCGAACCCGGAAAATTCACATTCCCAGCGCGTAATCGCATTATTGCCGGGCTCTCGCTCGGCACGGTCGTTTTAGAGGCGGGTGATGGCAGCGGAGCGCTCATCACGGCCGATCTGGCACTGGACTACAGCCGCGAGGTCTTCGCCGTACCCGGCCAAATTTTCGATCCCAATTTCATCGGATGTCACAAGATTCTGAGCAGAGGTCATGCCAAATTGGTGAGCTCTGCGGTCGATGTTCTTTCGGAGTTGGGCGTGATCGCTCTCGAAGCGGCACGGTCATCATATAATCCGCGAGATGCTGCCGAGGCGGCACTTCTCAAGGTGCTCACGACCATGCCCCAGACGGTGGATACTCTTGTGGAGCGTTCAGGTCTCACAGCATCGCATATCGCCTCCGCTCTCACCATGATGGAGCTGTGTGGCGCTGTGAAGCAGGCGGGCAACGGAAACTGGGTGCGGCGGTAAGAGGTGACAATGG
This sequence comes from uncultured Candidatus Peribacteria bacterium, assembly GCA_964404805.1. GTDB lineage: Bacteria > Patescibacteriota > Gracilibacteria > Peribacterales > Peribacteraceae > Peribacter. The sequence goes on along the minus strand of CAYOLJ010000048.1, from coordinate 4,352 downwards.
CGATTGTCTTGGCGTACACTACCCTGCGTCCTTTTTCCCCTTTCTATTATGACTGCTTCTCTCGGCAAATTGCTCTCAGATTCGTGGAGTTCATTCCGTCGTGCACTCATGCCGATTCTTATTGGCGCTGTGCTCTTTGGGCTTATCATGGCCATTGGCCAGTCGTTCGTCGGCCAACGTGTTGCACAGAAAGCCGGCTCCGTCTTCGAGAACATGGGGTTCGATCCGCAGCAGATGCAAGAGCTCCAACAGCGCATACAGATGGGTGATGAGACTGCCATGAATGAATTTGCCCAGCAGATGGAGAAATTGGGGGGAGCTGAAGGTGAGGCAATGGCGGGAGTGGTGACCTCGATGTACCAGGGGCTCCTGCCCATGCTCGGTGCCTCCATGCTCATCATATGGGTGATTTCGCTCCTTGCCTCCGCGTACTTCCTCCTCATTGGTCTCGATGACAAGCTCACGTTCCAAGCGGCGCTCGCACACACACCAAAACTCATCATTCCACTCTTCCTCCTCTCGTTGTGGGTGATGATCCGATCGTTCGTCTGGATTCCCGTGCTTGGCATTATCATTGCCATCATCCTCGGTCCGCGTTTCGTGTGTGCACCGCTCCTCCTTGCACGTGATCATAAAGGCGTGTTTGAAAGCGCGAGCATCAGCTATGCCAAGACGCGTGGATACTGGGGCAAGATCTTCGGCAACATATTCGTTGCCTGCCTGTGTGCCATGGTCGCTGTCATGGTGATTGGTTTTGTCGTTGGTCTACTCGGCACAGGGACCACCGGAATTATCCTGCCTATGGTCAATATGCTCGCTACCGCGTTCCTCACAATCTTCGTGGTGAAATTGGGTACGACGATCCTGGCCAAAGCTTAAGCAGAGAATCAGCTCTGGGATTGAATTGCCGCAAGCACGATCTTCGCAAAGTCGTCGGGGTTGAGTGACGTCTTGCCCACGAGGCCCCCGTCGATATCCGGTTGCTGCAAGAGCTCTAAGGCGTTGTCGGGGTTTAGGGAGCCACCATAGAGAATGCGCGTGGTCTCGCGCCTCGCCTCGGGAATGAGTGATCGAATGAATGCGTGCATGTCCTGTGCCTGCTCGGGCGTGGGAGTGACACCCGTGCCAATGGCCCAGACGGGCTCATAGGCGATGGTGACGCTTTCGCGGAGAGGGAGAACGCGCACCTGTCGCTCCACTACCTGCTTGTGGCGTTTCGTCTTGCGCTCCGCCGCTGTTTCGCCCACACAAATCACGGGGTGCAGGCCGTTTCTCAGCGCTGCTTCGGCCTGTGCAACGACGTCGGAATCTTTCTCGCCGTGATCGCGCCGGCGTTCGCTGTGTCCGCAGAGCACAAACTGACAGCCCGATTTCTTGAGCATGGTCATGCTCACATCGCCCGTATGAGCGCCGGTGGAGTCTGCATGCCCGTACTGGGCACCAGTGGGCAGACCTTCCGCAAGGCAGGATATGAGTTCCAAGAACGTCGGAAAGACGATCGTGTCGACTCCGTGCTGCGGATGGTATGAAGAATCGGCAGCGAGTGCTCCGTCGGGGATGGGATTCATCTTCCAATTAGCGGCAATGAGAGGAGTGCGTAGCATGAGAGAAGTGTAGCAGACAGCTTTCTCAAGAAGGCAAGCCACGGTACCATCGAGGCATATGGAGAAACCCAAGCGCATCGTTCTCGCTGCTGATCATGCCGGTTTTCAGTTAAAAGAAGCGGTGAAGGCGCATCTACAGTCGCAGGGCATCGACACGATCGATGTGGGAACCTTCTCAGAGGAGTCCGTCGACTATCCCGCAATCATCCGCAAGGGTTGTGCTGCGGCCCTGGAACAGGACACGTTTGCCATCATCTTCGGTGGCAGCGGCAACGGTGAGGCCATGGCGGCCAATAAGGTCCGTGGGATCCGTGCGGCACTGGTCTACAGCGATGAATCAGCCACGCTCGCCCGCGCACACAACAATGCCAATGTGATGAGCCTGGGCGGTCGGCTTACCAAACCCAAAGATGCACTGCGTTTCGTAGATCTTTTTCTCACTACTGATTTTGAAGGTGGTCGGCATGAGCAACGTATCAAGGATTTGGAGCCGTAAGGGATGACGGTGTTCCTCGCCCTCGTCGGCAAGCTCCTTCCGCTGTATCTCTTCATCGTGGTGGGGTACCTGCTTGGGGTATTTCTGAAACTCAAGCGCCGTCCGGTGGCACTGCTCCTCTTGTATATCCTCTCACCCATTGTGGTCTTTGAGGGCGGATGGACTGCACCCTTGAGCCGTGGGACGCTTGCACTCCCATTTCTTTTCTTTGTGATCTGCAGCGCGCTCTGTGGGCTTTTTTATCTTCTGAGTGGTTTGGTCTGGAAGCGGGGCGATACCATGCGTAATCTAGCTGCCTTCGCCTCGGCCAATGGGAACAGTGGTTACTTCGGCATTCCGGCAGGGCTTGCACTTTTTGGTCCGCGTTCGCTCGGCATCATTGTTCTTTGTTCTCTGGGGTTCCTTTTCTATGAGTGTTCCATAGGATTCTTTACCCTTGCACGTGGAAATTTCACAGTGCGTGAAAGTGTGCGCAAGGCTATAGCGATTCCTATTCTGTATGCATTCGCACTCGGGGTCGTCGTTAATATCTGGCATGTATCCGTGCCCACAATCATTGCGATGGTCTTTCAGGATGTACGCTACGCTTTCAGCATTCTCGGAATGTTGCTCATCGGCGTAAGCCTGGCAGGGGAGCGGTTATCCGCCATTGATGGGCGACTCCTTGGATTCACGACTGTGGCCAAAACGATCATCTGGCCCGGACTCATGCTTCTCCTCATCGCACTCGACCGACAGGTGTTCCGGAGTTTTTCCGAGGATGTTCATGGAGTCATGCTACTCATGGGGATGATACCGCTCGCCGTGAATACCGTGGTCTACTCTTCGGTGTTGAAGGTGCATCCCGAGAAAGCGGCCGTGGCAGTCATGGTGAGTACGTGTCTAGCGCTCTTCTTCATTCCGGCGCTCTCCGCCGTATTTCTGTAACAGTGCTTTGCTCCTCAAGAAGGCTCTGTGCTGCTACGATAGCCGCATGGCGCCGCCTGTTCTCATCGCTCCCTCCATTCTCTCGGCGGATCTCGAGCATTTGCAGCAAGAGGTCGAGAGCGTTGAGCCCTACGCTGATTGGTTGCAGATCGACGTGATGGATGGTCGCTTCGTTCCCAACACAGCGTTCCCTATCGAAGTGGTGCGTACCATCGAAACGTCGCTGCCGCTTGATGTGCATCTCATGGTGCAAGATCCCGCACAGTATGTGCAGGAGTTCCTTCCTTTGCATCCGCAGAACATCACATTCCATGCCGAAGCGGTAGAAGATACGGCATCGCGTAGAGCCCTGATACAAGCCATCCGCGCCGGAGGGGCGACAGTGGGAATTGCCATCAATCCTCCCACGCCTCTGCAGGCCGTAAGCGACGTGCTGGATGAAGTGGATCTGCTCCTCGTCATGTCGGTGAATCCCGGATTTGGCGGGCAGGCCTTCATTCCGTCTGTCCTCACGAAAGTTGAAGAGGCGCGAAAGCAGTATCCGCAACTCATCATTCAGATGGACGGTGGTGTCGATGCGACCACTGCACCACTCTGTATCCGCGCCGGAGCCAATAATCTCGTAGCCGGCAGCTTTATCTTCCACGCTCCCGATCGGGCTTCGGCCATTGCTTCTCTTCGCTCTTCCCCATGACGTACCATCGCATGCTCATCGGCTTCTCCGTCGTCCTGCTCCTGGCTGGTTGTGGACCAGTATCGGCCCCTGAATCTGTTCAAGGCGCTACCACACCAATTCAACTGGCTGCCCCCGATGGACGCGCTGTTGTGCTCTCGGTAGAACTGGCGCGCACGGTTGATGAACAGCAACAGGGTCTCATGGATCGCACAGCGCTGGCGTACGGAGCGGGAATGCTCTTCGTCTTTCCTGATAGTGCCGAGAGATCATTCTGGATGAAAGACACGCTGCTTCCGCTCGACATTATATTCTTCGATGCAGAGGGACTGGTTGTTTCGATGGCCTCGATGGAGCCATGTGTGACTGTGGATGATGCTCTCTGCCTCTCTACGTTCTCTCAGGGTCCCGCCCAATTTGCTCTCGAAGTGCCCAAGGGCTACCTCGCGGCGGCAAGTGTCGAGGAGGATTGGCGGCTCATTCTCGGTCCGTGGGCCTCTCTGTAGCAGCGCATGACGCACGACAGCACTCCCTCGCTCGGCTCGCGCAAGATCATCGAGAGGGGACTCATAATCCTGACGGCAATCGTCATCGCGCTGGTGTACATCACGCTCAAAGATTCGCCTCTGCTCTACGACGAGGTCTTTCATTT
>CAYOLJ010000047.1:0-8787 GCA_964404805.1 uncultured Candidatus Peribacteria bacterium | reverse complement strand
GTCACCACGACGACCGTTGGTATCACAGAACTGCCAGAGACAGGCTTTAGGACCGATATCCTCTTTCTGCTCCTGAGCACGGTGCTCACCGCCTTTATTGCCAAGAAGACTATTCAGCAACGCTTGGCTGTACAGCAGGCGTAAGTAAGGAACATACAATCCGTGTACCATAGAAAACACCCTGCACCGCAGGGTGCTTTTTTCATTCGAACGGTGCACCAGAAAGGCGGCCTATGGTCCATTGCGCCCAAGAGCCACCATGCGCAACACTAGGGCGTTCCCCCTTTATGGTTATGACGACCAAACGCCTTTCACTCTCTCTCATCATGATGATGGCATGCGCACTGCTGCCAACATCCGTACAAACCCAGAGCGTGGGCATGATCACAGTGAATCAGGAACCCGCCGAAGGATTTTCTGTGCTCGGTGACTGGGCACTCCTCAAGCCCGACGGTACACACACGCTCACGAATGTTGCGTCCCACACGTACGAAGCAACACTGACAGGCAAGTATCTGCTCAATGTCATGCCGCCCTCTGGCATGTCAGCGAATATCACACTCACACTCAATGGCGAGACGGTGATTATCGAAAAACCGCAGGCGGCATTTGAATTGAATGAGGGAAGTACCGTGCATCTCAAGATCCAGTACACCCTTGCCATCTCGGGCAAAGTGAGTGTCGACACCTCGCCTCCAGGATTCGGCTACACACTCTCTGGGCCTAATGGCGTCTTTTACACCGGCATGTCTCCCGGATTCTACGACCCCATGCCGATTGGTCTCTACTCCGTGACTTTCGATCCGATTGAAGGGTGCAACACCCCCAGCCCCAAATCAGGACGCCTCATCAAAGATGGGCGTGTCACCCTCTCGGTAGAAATCGCATGCGATAATCTGCCACAACTCAAGCAGCAGCAGGATGAAGAGAGGGCCAGTCAATTCGTGAAAGCGACCATCGATGGCAAGCCCGTGATCTTCGAGGATGTGCCCGTCGGTCAGTGGTTCACGGCAGCGGTACGGCGTGTGCTCAGTGCCAAGGTAATGTCTGGATATCGTGATGCAGAAGGAGTCCCTACAGGACAATTCGGCCCATCAGATCCCGTCACGTTGGCGGAGCTTGCAAAGATTGTCCATCGCCTCGCGAGTATCGATGAGACGAAAATCCATACGGAACCCGAGAACATTCAGGCAAAAGGCACATGGTTCGCGCCGTTCATCGCATCTGCGGAACAGCATGACTGGTTGGCCTTCATCAACCGATCAGTGGATCCTCTGCGACCCGCAACGCGCGCCGAAGTCGTAGCGACCTTCTTGCAGGTGTTGAACGTGCCGCGCGAGTGGCCAACAGGTTCGATGTTTCGCGATGTTTCGCGCACCATTCCCTACGCATCCTGTATTGAGACAGCCGCCAGCCACGAGCTGGTTGCCGGTTACACCGATGACGAAGGGAATCCCACCGGATTATTCGGCCCGGCTGATCCCATCAATCGGGCAGCCATGGCCAAGATGATCTCTGCTGCCATGGAGCTGTACTTCGTGGATTCGCCGTTGTTCAACCCCAACCAGTGAGGTGTAGTAGAGCCTACGCACGCAAGACGTGTGCCGCCAGCTCCGTCACATCGCCCGCGCCAAGCACGAGCAACACATCCTGAGGTTGAAGTACTTGTTCTGTGAGCAGACGTTGCGTTTCGGCCAATGAATGTCCGTGTATGGCCTGCACGTGACTCCCCTGCTGAAGATCCGCTACGAACGCAGCGACGTCGACCGCACCCTGCTCCCGATCGGGTCGTGCATCGTAGATGTTCGGGATGATAACCACGTCAGCACCAATAAACGCTTTCGTGAATGCATCGTAGAGCTTACGTGTGCGGTCATGCGTGTGGGGTTGAAAGGCAATAACAAGGCGTCTGCCGGAATACGCTTCGCGCAGTGCAGCAACGGTCGCCCGGATCTCTGTGGGATGGTGGCCGTAGTCGTCGATCACCGTCACACCCTGCTTCGTCTCGCCCTTCACCTCCATACGACGCCAGCAACCGGCGTAGCCCGCGAGAGAGGAGAACGCCTGCTCCCGGCTTACACCAAGCTGCTCCGCGAGTGCGAGGACAAGTTGTGCATTCTGCTGCATATGCACCCCGGGAACCGCCAGCACCGGCAACGGAAGTACATCGGCATCGGTTATCTTTCGATGGCTCTGTTCGGCAACCGCCACACACACAGGATCATTGCCGTGGGTAATGATGGAACCATCAGGAGGAAGTCGCTTGAGAAAATCTGTAAATGCCTGCTCGTAGTCCTGCGGTGATTGGTAGTAGTCAAAATGATCGCCATCAGCATTCGTGAGCAGAACGATGGCTGGCGAGAGAAAGTGGAAGGATCGGCGATATTCGCACGCCTCTACGATAAAGAGGTCACTTGCGCCCTTGCGCCAGTTGCGCCCTTGCAGTTCGTGCGCTTTCGTTCCCACGACCACACTAGGATCCAGCCCCGCATCGATGAGAACGCGTGCAGCCATCACGGTTGTGGAGGATTTGCCGTGCGTGCCGGCGACGGCAATCACACGAAACTCGCGGGTGAGATCCCCCAGTGCCTGAAAGTACGACTGCTGCGGAATCGAGAGGGCGGCAGCACGCACGCGCTCAGGGCTCTGCTCAGGAATCGCCTCAGAGTAGACGAAGAGATCGCAATCCTCGGGCACGTGTGATCCGTCTTGTGAGAGCACAACTTCAATCCCCTGCTCCTTAAGGTGGCGCACGATGTCGGAATCCGCCCAATCACTGCCGAGCACATGATGCCCCTGACTCGCGCGGTATGCCGCGTACGCCGAGAGACCCATGCCGCCGATGCCACTGCAGTAGATTTTCACTAGGGGATAGGGATTAGGGATTGGTATATTAGGGGTGAGCATGACAATGTTCCAGCAGAAGAAGGATCTCTGGAAGTCGATGGGCTGCGGAAACATTGTTTGCTCTCCCGCCCTCATTCCTAATGCCTAATCCCTAACCCCTAAACCGTGGCGTATCAACATATTGAACCGATGAGCAAACAGCTCACGATTATCGTGGGTCTCACGGTTGTGGGATTCATGGCATTCGGGCTGGCACTCTCGTTTTACCGCAATGTTCTCTTCGAACAGACCCTGGAAGATATCCGTGGACAGAACACCGCGTTACGTCTGCGCATCGCCCGCGGCTACAAAGAACTGGACTATTACCGCTCGACACAGTTCAAAGACAAGTACGCCAAAGAGAACTTGAGCCTGGTCAAACCCGGCGAGAAAGTGCTCATTATCACCGAGCAGCAGCGCCCCTTGGACATGACAGAAACCGAACAAGGTTCCTACGAAGAGGAACGCGAAGCAGCGTACTCAGAGCTCCTGCGGCAGATGCCCATCATGGAACACTGGAAGCTCTACTTCTTCCATCGTGACCGCATCGAGGAACTGAAGCGGGCACTGTAATTCATGAGAAATGGATGGGGCTATTTTTTCCGCCTGCTTGGAGGGGGTTCTCCCATAATGGATGAAAAGCGCCCCTCGTAGAGAATCTTGATAACATCATCCGGATCGAAAACTCTGCCATTCATACTCACATATACTCCGGGAGGAAGAGTGAGAACCTGTGAGTACGCGTATCCAAGATTGAATCCAGCATCTGAGAGGGCAAACAAATCAAGTGGAATCATGGATCCCGTCAAGACAACGGTGCAATCGCGACGACGGAGGTGCCGTCTAAGATATCTCGCGGTGTCCGGCATAGTGTAGGTACCATGCGTTACAATAATTTTCTTTTCAGGACTTTTCTCAATGAGCCGTAGCAAGGCTGATATATCACGTGTCGTGAGGTTGCGACTGTCTTTCATACAGACCGTGCTGAATCGCACTTTTGTGGAGAGGAAGCCCACGAAAGTACTGTGGAATGATAGATTTCTTTCTCGGAAGAACCGTATCACTCGCTCCATCGTAAAAAGAATCGACCGTGCCTCCGGTCATCATAACGTGAACCGTTGTTTTCCGTGATGGAGCCATAATGAATGGGAGGCTGGCTTGCCATGAGCGAGTTCCGCACGTGCGGGACGAGTCGAATGGTTGCGGGGGCCGGATTTGAACCGGCGACCTCGAGGTTATGAGCCTCGCGAGCTACCAGGCTGCTCCACCCCGCGTCGAACGTAGAGGCATTCTGCCTTACATTTTCCTTGCACGAAAGTGGAAAATGCGTAGAATCTGCCCGCTATGGCACATAAGAAAGCTGGAGGCTCAACAAGCAACGGCAGAGACAGCGTCGCCAAACGCCGTGGCGTGAAGCGCTTCGGTGGCCAGACGGTTTCGGCGGGTGAGGTTCTCATCCGACAGAAAGGATACTGGTACCGCCCCGGCGCCAATACGCACATAGGAAAAGACTGGACAATCCATGCAAATATCGATGGCAGCGTGCGTTTCTCAGAGAAGCGCGTGGTGAAATTTAGTGGTCGCCGTGAGCGCAGCACATTCGTGCATGTGGAGCCGGTTGCAGCGTAAACGGGAACCACGCATGGTATAGTGGCGGGCGTGTCGTTGAACGTTCATGATTTCTCAGTTCCGGCGGCTGTCATACGGTGTCCTTCCTCTCTGCGCGAAGCCCTCAAGGGTCCGTTCTGGAGCACGTTCGAGGATGAAGTGATCCGTGATATTTTTGAGCGTGGAGGACTGATCGTCGATATCGGCGGAGGATTGCGGCTCGATCCCAACCGTGGAGATCGTGTAAACGCACACCGCCAGAAAACATTCGGACGGTTCCTCTCTGATGCAAAGGTGCAGTACCGCGTGACCGATTACACCGATCAGTACCATCCCGATTTCGTGGAAGATATCCACAAACTCTCTTTCGCTGATTCTTCCATCGACGGACTCTTCTGCATGGCCGTGCTGGAACACGTATACGATCCCAAGCGCGCAGCAGAGGAAATTTGCCGTGTCTTAAAACCCGGAGCCGTAGGCCTGCTCTACGTCCCCTACCTCTATCGGTACCACGCCACGGTGACCAAGGATTATCGCGACTACTACCGCTACTCGAAAGACGGCATCGCCTACCTCTTTCGCGCATGCAGCGAGGTCACCATCTGCCCCGTGCGCGGACTCTTCGAGTCGCTTGCTCGCTTCACGCCCCTCCACCGCATCGGCGTTCTGCGTTGGCTGCTTCGGTGCCTTGATTGGAGCACGAAGAAGATGCGGAGGATTTCAGAGGTGCAGACATCAGGGTACTTCATCCGGATAAAAAATAGCTACACTTCCACAATCATCTGCCGACGAGTCGGCTCCGAATCCTTGTAGGAACCGACGAGGAGGCACAGGGCCGGGCAGAGTGTGGATTGGCACGCCGGCGTTTTGGCTCCACCTTTGTCCGGCGACAAAGGTGGAAAACAGTACGTAATGAAAAAGAAGAAAACCACAGAACGGTTTCTTTGCTGATCCAGTAGAACTCGCTACCATGGACTCATGTCAGACATTGGAGGTCCAGAAATCGGGGCACCAGGCGAAGGCGCAGCAGGGGGATTTGAGGAACTCAGCGAAGACGCCAAGCAACGTTTTGCCGCTGCTGCCGCAGGTATGCAGCAGATCCGGCGTGAAGAGAAGAAAAGCAAGCGCCGCGACGATCAGGTGGCCAAAGCCATCATCCAGTTTCTGGATGAATCAGACCACACACACCTCTTCGTCTTAATCTCACGCTTAGTCGCCCGTAACTGCCCCTCAATCTTCATCCTTGCCATTCTCTCACTCATTCACGAGGGATGCCGCACAACGGTGAAGGAATACCTCAGCGAAATGCTCAAAGAGATCCCCGAGCCGGATCTCTCAGCTTCAACCGCTCTCACGAAACACGGAGCCATTGCGGCAGAGGAGGGTGAAATTCTCATCCGCTGGATCACACGATTGCAGACCGTCCTCTCGCTCGATGTCGAAGGCATCCTCTTAAAACTCCTCATTGACGAGAAGCACATCGACGGCACCGTGCTGCAGCTCACCACATTCGTGCTACAGGAATTCTTTCAGTCGCAGAAACGTGACGTTGCTTTCGAAAAACTCCAACCCCTCACGGCGAGTATTCTGCAGACAGTTTTCGAACCGTTCATTCCGTCGGTGCGCAAGCTCCTGCAGGAGCGGGCGGCAACGAAGGAGGAGGAGTAGCTGTGTCACCCTGAGGAGGGTGTAGCATAACGAAGGCCGTCTCGAAGGGCGATCCAGCGGTTTTATTCGATCAATTTATTTGGATGGAGAGGGTGACACCTGAGACTGTTTTGCTCTTCCCGCAAATACAAACTCCTCGAGCGGCGTCTGCTTTGCGCCGTTGATTTCGGCGTACAGGCGGAGCCGATCGACCGGAATGTCGAAGGCAACATCCTCGAGCACCTTCATCACCTTCTTCTTCACCGTATTGAATCGCTGCGGATGACCGATGCGTGCGAGAGTGATATGTGGAGTAAACGGACGCCCATCGGACCACGGACAGGACTTCTTCACTCGTGCCAGCTCATCACTAAACCCCAGCGTGAGAAAGAGCACACGATCCTCGCCACGACTTCCGAACGTGTCGGCCCCCGTGACCCGCATCGTGAAAGGGGCATGAATGGCAGCAATCTTGCGCGATTGCACCACAATCCCCTGATACTCCAGCTCCCCCATGCCCGGCCAGAACATGAGCGTTAAGTGCGGCGACTGTGGATTCTGAAACCGCAAGATCTCGGCGTAGGGCTTGAGCTCCTCGACGAGCGCCTGAAACTGCCACTTGGGCTGCCCCTCGAGCGGGAGAGCGAGGAAGACGGAACGAAGGGGAAAATCTGGGATCATCGCACAGGGTTATCGTTTGAGTACCGCCAGAAACGCCGCTTGTGTGAGCGTCACTCTGCCCATCTGCTTCATGCGCTTCTTGCCCTTCTTCTGCTTCTTAAGAAGCTTGAGTTTGCGCGATACGTCCCCTCCGTAGAGGTAACCTGTCACGTCCTTGCGGTAGGCCGGTACCGTCTCGCGTGCCACGATCTTGGCCCCGATAGCCGCCTGAATCGGAATCTGGAACTGCTGCTTAGGAATCACCTCTTTGAGTTTCTTGCAGATCACACCTCCGACATCGTGTGATTCGCTCTTGTGCACAATGGTCGAGAGGGCATCGGCCGGTTCGCCGAGGAGCAAGATCTGGAGTTTCACGAGATCGCCGGGCCGGTAGCCGATGGGATCGTAGCTCATGGAACCGTAGCCCGACGTGGCCGATTTAAGCAGGTCGAAGAAATCGAGCACGATTCCCTGTAGCGGAACCTCGAACGTGAGGAGCGCACGATCGGCATCGAGATAACTCAAACCCTGCTGCACCCCGCGCCGGTTCGTGACGAGCGTCATAGCCGCACCAATATCCTGCGCCCGACACACAATCTCCAGTTTCACCCACGGTTCGCGGATTTCAGCGATGTACGAAGGATCAGGAAAATCCGCAGGATTGCTGATGCGCGCGGTATCGGGCTCTTCGACTTTGAGCAGGCTCGCACGCACCACTTCCGCCGGACGTCGTACGCCCAGCTTCACCTCGTAGAGTACGCTCGGTGCAGTGATGACAAGGTCACAGTCGTGCTCGCGCTCCAGACGTTCCTGAATAATATCCATGTGCAGGAGGCCGAGAAAACCGCAGCGAAATCCATTCCCCAGTGCCACATTGTGCTCCGGTTCGAACCGCAGCGCGGCATCGTTGAGGGCAAGCTTCTGCAAGGCCTCACGAAGTTGCTGATACTCGTCCGCTGCCGAAGGATAAAGACCAGCAAAGACCATGGGCTGTACTTCTTTGTAGCCGGGGAGCGACTTGCCCTCCTCCAGAGCAGAGACCGTGTCACCTGTGCGTACGGACTTCACGTCCTTCTCGCCCGTCACGAGGTAACCGATCTCCCCTTCGGTGAGGCGGGGATCGGGCGAGAATCCGGGGGCGAAGTGCCCGAGCTCCAGGATCTCGACGTGAGATTTGGTTCCGAGCATGTAGGCTTTCTCACCTTTTGTGAACGTCCCCTCCACAACACGCACATACGCCACTGCACCACGGTACGGATCCATCACAGCATCGAAGATCAGCGCACGAGCCGCCTTGGATACTGTGTGTTTCTTCGGAGGTGGAATGCGCTCCACCACCGCATTGAGGACATCAGCCACTCCACTGCCCTCCTTCGCTGAGATGTGCAAGATCTCTTCTTTGCGGCATCCGAGGAGTTTCACGACTTCCTCACTCACCCGTTCGGGATCCGCCGCAGGCAGGTCGATCTTATTGATGACAGGAATGATCGTGAGATCGTGCTCCATAACCATCATGAGTACGGCCAGTGTCTGCGCCTGAATGCCCTGCGAGGCATCGACGAGCAGGATGGCACCCTCGCACGCGGCGAGGCTGCGGCTCACCTCATAGCGGAAATCGGTGTGGCCGGGCGTGTCGATGAGGTTGAGCTGGATGTGCTTCCAGTTCATGCGCATGGGCGTGAGCTTGATGGTGATACCGCGCTCGCGCTCCAGATCCATCGTATCGAGGAGCTGCGCCTTCATCTCACGCTTCTGCAGCGTACCTGTAACCTCGATCATACGATCGGCAAGAGTCGATTTGCCGTGATCAATATGCGCGATGATGCAGAAGTTACGGATATCCATTCCCTCTCATCCTACTGAGCGCCATGACGAAACTCCAGGCACAGAACGAAAACTGGCACGAAAAAAGTTCACACGTTACTGGCGTTCCCCATCACTTGAGGGACTCCATCTTGGCGAGAATCCTCTTGTACGCACCGCTCG
>CAYOLJ010000046.1:0-8904 GCA_964404805.1 uncultured Candidatus Peribacteria bacterium | reverse complement strand
CCAATTTAGGCTCCGACTCCATAGCGAACTTGAGTTCTGCCAGAAGCTCGTTGCGTTCCATTTCGCGCTCCAGATCTTCGGGGCCCTTCACCTTCTCGCGCAGACGCTCGTACTCCGCCTCACTTAAGTGAAAGCGTTCGCGCAGCCGCTGACGCTCCGTAGTAGGGATCCGGTCGAGCCAAGAGTCAGACATGCGACCAGTATACAGGGTGGCACCCTCTTTAGCTGCAACCAGATGTGGCACCGCAATCCAGACACACCTCGCAGGAACCATTACGTTTCACCCGCACACCTCCGCAGCCGGAGCAAATGGAGCCAGTGAAACCCTGCTGACGAGCCGTTTCGATGTGAGAGGAGCTAGACGTGGCACGCGGAGGATCTTCTTCGAGCAGTGCTGTCTGTGCAACACGTGCGTACCCCCCTACTGCTCCCTCGTCGACAATAGGCAACGACATGGCGAAGGCATCTTTGCTCTTGCTTCCCTCCCGATACGCCTGCTCGATGAGCTCATGATTATGAAAGTGCATGGCTACATCTTTCGAGAGGAATTTGAGCGCGAGCCATCGCCCCAGGTAATCCATGAGACTCTGCACCATGGGAATCTCTTTATTGGTCGTCATACCCATCGGTTCGAAACGCGTGCGCACCAGTTTCTCGCATAATACTTCGAGCGGTACGCCGTACTGCAGGTTCATCGAGAGGCTCAAGGCCAGCGTATCCATCACACCCGAAAGTGTAGAACCCTCTTTCGCCATCTTGATGAAGATCTCACCAGGCTTGCCGTCTTCGTAGAGCCCCACATGCAGGTACCCCTCGTGTCCCGCCACAGAGAACTTGTGCGTGAGGGATGGACGCTCATCGGGGAGCTTGCGGCGGCGTGGTACTTCTTTAATCACGATCTTCTCGACCACCTCGCGCTGCACAAAAGGCTCGTCTTTCTCCTCTTTCTTCTTCGTACTCTTGCGAGTGCGTGCCGCGAGCGGCTGGCTCAGTTTGCATCCGTCACGGTAGAGAGCATTTGCTTTGAGACCGAGCTTCCACGAGAGCAGATACGCATTCTGAATATCTTCGACCGTTGCTTCGTTTGGCAGGTTGATTGTTTTACTGATGGCTCCTGTGACGAAAGGTTGTATCGCCGCCATCATGCGAATGTGCCCCTCAACGGAAATGAGGCGCTTGCCTCGCTTGCCGCAGCGGCTGGCACAGTCGAACACCGATAAGTGTTCGGCTTTGATGTGCGGGGCGCCCTCCACGGTCATCTGGCCACAGACGACGAGATTTGCGGCCTCGATCTGCTCCTCGGTGAATCCCAATGCGGAAAGGAGGTCGAACGAGGGGTCATCTGTGCGCTCAGGCAGAAAGCCCATGCGCGTGAGAGAATCTTGCGAGAGCGTCCACTTGGTGAACACCGATCGAAAATCGAAAACTTGAGGCAGGCTCTTCTCGATTTTGGCGATGTCTTCATCGGTAAACTCCTTACGTTTGAGTGAGTCACGATTGATGAAGGGAGCACCCTCCAGACTCAGTGTGCCCAGAACATGCTGCAATATTTCGCCAATCTGACTCTCGCTGTATCCGAGGAGCTGGAGCGCCGGCTTCATCGACTGGTTTACAATCTTCATGTAGCCACCGCCCGCGAGCTTCTTGAATTTTACGAGAGCGAAATCGGGCTCAATGCCCGTGGTATCACAATCCATCAGGAGCCCGATCGTGCCCGTGGGCGCGATGACCGTAACCTGTGCATTGCGGTAACCGTGCTCCTCGCCGCGCGCCAGTGCACGATCCCAACACTCTTTGGCCTGTGACAAGAGATCGGGTGGAGCCAAACGCTGATCGATGCCAACGGGTAATACTTGAAGCCCTTCGTACTCACGCGCAGGCGCGTCGTACGCTGCACGCCGATGGTTGCGGATCACCCGGAGCATGGACTCACGATTTTCAGTAAACTTCGCAAAGGTACCGAGCTTCTCGGCCATTTCGGCGGATGCGGCATAGGACTCGCCGGTCATAATCGCCGTAAGCACCCCCGCCCAGGCACGTGCCTCAGGAGAATCGTACGCAATACCCATACGCATCAGCAAAGCGCCAAGATTGGCATGCCCCAGACCCAGTGTGCGGTAGAGGTAACTCAATTCGGCGATGTTTTTGCTCGGGAATTGCGCCATGAGTACCGAGATCTCGAGCACGATCGTCCAGAGACGCACCGCGTGCTGGAATGCCTCGGTATTGAACGTGCCGTGCTCCTCGTCGTAAAACTTGAGCACGTTGAGCGACGCCAGATTGCAGGCCGTGTTATCAATGAACATGTACTCACTACAGGGATTGCTGGCGTTGATGCGACCGGCGGCGGGACAGGTGTGCCAGTCGTTAATGGTCGTGTCGTACTGCAAGCCGGGATCAGCACAGACCCAAGCAGCGAAACCGATTTTTTCCCACAATTCGCGCGCTCGAATGGTCCTGCAAGCCGCAGGCGTGCGACCTTCTTCTTGTGCGCGCCGCCTCTCGGTGCGCCAGGTGAGACCCCAGTCGGTATCGTTCTCGACTGCTTCGAAGAACGTGTGTGGAATACGCACGGAGTTATTGGAATTCTGGCCAGATACCGTCTGATAGGCCTCGTCATTGAAATCGGTGGAGTAACCGGCATCGGCGAGTGCGGCAACTTTCTTCTCTTCCTTCGACTTCCACTCGATAAACTCCACGATATCTGGATGATCGAGATCGAGACACACCATCTTTGCGGCGCGACGTGTGGTGCCGCCTGATTTGATGGCACCGGCAGCGCGGTCACCGATTTTAAGAAAGCTCATGAGCCCCGAACTCATACCTCCACCCGAGAGCGGCTCGCCGGCCGCGCGCAGGCTCGAAAAATTCGTCCCCGTTCCTGATCCGTACTTGAAGAGGCGCGCCTCGCGCACCCACAGATCCATAATGCCACCCGGATTCACCATGTCGTCATTCACCGAAAGGATGAAGCAGGCGTGAGGCTGGGGATGGGAGTAGGAATCAGTGCTCTCGCGTACCTCCCCCGTCTTGGGGTCGGCATAGTAGTGCCCCTGTGCAGGCCCCGTGATGCCATAGGCGTAGTGCAAGCCTGTATTGAACCACTGAGGACTGTTCGGAGCCGCCATCTGGTGCACGAGCATGTACGCCATCTCATCTTCGAATGCCTGCGCATCCTGCGCGGTTTCGAAATAGCCCTCCTGCTGACCCCAGTGTCTCCAGCATCCTGCAAGGCGACGAATCACCTGTTTCACACTTTGCTCCGACCCCGTGACCACGTTGCCGTCTGCATCATGGAGCAGATTGCCCTGTGCATCGACTTGGGGAATTCCTGCACGACGAAAGTACTTGCTGACCATGATATCCGTGGCCATCTGGCTCCATGCTGCTGGGATCTCAGCTTCTTCCATCTCAAAGACCACCGAACCATCAGGATTCTTGATACGGCTCGTCCTGCGCTCATAGGTCACCTCCTCCAGCGGGTCATTGCCCGGCGTCGTGAAGACGCGCTGAACCGTAAGCCCCTTTTCGCGATGAGACGGGGCATTCTTGCCAGCGTGGTGTGAGACGGAGGATGCGGAGGATGATGAAGAAATGGGTGGCATGGAGAGCGGCGGAAAGAAAAGATAACACATCATCTTGTGTGTCATCCCGTGCAATAACACAAGATATTGATACTCACGGTCAGGGTCAAATTCCACTCTTCGTCGTATTCCCATCCGACCGATCGATCAAAAAAGGGCGATACTGTCGCATAGGATGCATTTGAAAGAAAGGGGGTCATAGTGTGAGCGCGAATCATTTTGCAAAGGCAGTAAAGATCAAATGATCGCCGCTCCCGCCGCCACCCGCCCTCGCGTATCATGTGCACATGCACGTCCTCGTTCTCGTCGCCGGTACGAATCAACCCAGCAACTGTGAAACGCTCGCCGATGCGTTCATTGCGGGGGCTGGAGAGGAAGGACTCGCTGCGCAGAAGTTACGCCTCGCGGATCTCGCCATTGAGCACTTCTCGCTCAAACATTACGAGCCCGATGCGCCAGAAGAGCCTGATTTCGGCCTGGTTCGTGAGGCCCTGCAGGGGGCAGCCGGCCTCGTCATTGCCAGCCCCATCTGGAATTTTGGCGTACCGGCTCACCTGAAGAACTTGATCGACCGGTGCGGCAGTTTCGCCCTCGACCGCACACAGGGCCGTGGAAAACTGAGAGGGCTTCCCCTCTTCATCCTCTTTACCGGGGGAGCGCCCAGCCCGGCATGGAGAGCTACGCTCAAGTCCGCAACATCAGGAATTCCCCTTTCTCTGAAATACTTCGGCGCAACACATGCCGGCACACACTTTGAATCCAGATGCACGCCGGGCCGCGGCCGCTTTGGCCTCGTCGTACACGAACGACCAGAGAGTCTTCAGCACGTACAGCAAGAAGGAAGGAAATTTGCACACATCGCACGCAATTTCGGCGAGCACGGTTCTCTGCCTCCGAAACTCGCCACCGCCAACACACTGCGCAGCACACTCCAGAAAGTCTTCGGAAGATTCCTCTAGACAACCATTGTCAGGAGCAGTACGCCCGCCGCAAGCGACATCATCATCGCGAGTGACCAGCCCAGAATATTCGACAAGCGGGAATTCACCCTTCTGCCCATAATCGAGCGATTGCTCCCGATGAGGAGGATAAGAATGAGGAGCGGTGGTGCGGTGATGCCATTGAGGATCGCCGCCGCGTACAAGAGTTCGAACGAGGGCAAATGGAGGAAGTTGAGGAAGAACCCGATGCCCGTTGCAAGCGCGATGATGATGTAAAAGGCCGGCGCCTGCCGGAATGTGCGCGACAGACCCTCGTGCCATCCGAATGCCTCGACGAACGCGTACGAAGCCGAGCCTGCCAGAATGGGTACTGCGAGAAGCCCTGTTCCAATGACACCAAACGAGAAGAGTCCGGCTGCAAATGGACCGGCGAGTGGCTGGAGCATAGCGGCAGCCTCAGCGGCAGTTGCGACGGTACGAATGTTATGTGCGCCGAGTGTGGAGGCGGATGTGGTGATGATGAAGAACATGATGAGATTGCTGAACACCATGCCCACAGCCGTATCGGTGCGCATGGACCCGAGGAGCCGGTTACTCAGACGCGGCTTGCCCCGGCCCATAGAAGGCAGGAGATGAAGGGCAACTTCTTCTTCCACTTCTTCATCTGCCTGCCAGAAGAAGAGATAGGGCGAAACTGTGGTCCCGAGCAGAGCGACGATGTTCACCAATTCCGCACGTCCGAACGAGAAAGAAGGAATGAAGAGGTTATGGAATATTTCACCCCATGGCTGATCCACCGAAAAGGCAGCGAAGACGTAGGCGAGGAGTGCAATGGCGAAGACCTTTAGAAACTTTGCGTACGTACGGTAGCTGATGAACACCTCGAGGCAGATCACGAAGAGCGTAAACACGACCAGCCACACCCATCGCGAAATCGGCGAGATGAGTTCAGCCGCGGCTGCCATGGCTCCCAGATCCGCACCGATGTTGAAGATATTCGCCACGAGGAGGAGGAGCACCGCCGTGAAGAGGAGCGGACGTGAGTAGTGACGGCGAATGAGGCCCGAGAGCCCCTTGCCCGTCACGAGGCCAATGCGGCCGCACATCTCCTGTACGGCAATCATGAACGGTGTGACGAAGAGGGCGAACCACAACTGCGCGTAACCGAACGCCGCCCCCGTCTGCGCGTATGTGGCAATGCCGGAGGGATCGTCATCCGCCGCGCCGGTAATGAACCCGGGACCGAGGATGCGAAGGAGATTTTTAAACCGTCTACGCTTCACAAGTCAGCACTGTAAGGCAGAACCCCTCATTGTGAAAGCGCTCTTACTCTCCCCCTCCCTCCAGCACTACCTCGGCATCGATCACTCCTGCGCTTCGAAAATTCCGCCATGTCTCTGCTCCTCCCTCAATGAGAACGGAGGAAATTCCATGGAACGAGTCCGCGGGAGTCGTGAGTACGCTCCAGAGTGCAGGAAGATCAAACCTGCCGTTCTTGAGAGGCACTTCCACAATCCGCACTCCCCTGTCTGCAAGCGCTTTCACCTTACCGGAGTCGCTCCCTGAGCCAGTGACAATCAGCGTTCCGACAGTCAGATCCCCGTTGATGATACGGGCAGTGAGCGGAATACGAAGGTGTGGATCAAGCACAACGCGCAATGGAGATGGTAGGGAAAGGTCGAAGCGCACCGTAAGTTGCGGGTCATCGGTGACGATTGTTTGTACACCCACGAGGATGGCATCGTGGCAACCCCGCAACCACTCGTGGACCCAGCGATCCTGCACCCGAGAGGTAATCTGCATCGGAGATCCGTCGGGACGGGCAATGGCACCATTGCGTGCCCTAGCCTCACGCAGGGTCACCCACGGGCGTCCTCTGGTGCGTAGGCAGATGAACCCGCGATTGAACCACTCGCACCGTGCACGTTCGACCGGACCGATAACCTCAATTCCTGCCTCACACAGATGTGCAATCCCTTTCCCCAAAACGTGCGGATCGGGATCGACCATGCTAAAGACGACGTGCTTCACTCCCCTCTCGCGGATGATATCGGTGCAGGCAGGCGTCTTCCCTGTGTGGCAACACGGCTCCAGATTCACGTAGAGAATGTCTGTGGATTCGATGGCGCCGGAATACTCCTCGAGGAGCGCACGCTCCGCATGGCGCTTGCCGAAGCCCTCATGAAATGCCTCCGCGATGATCATGCCATCACGAACGAGTACCGCCCCCACGAGAGGATTTGTGCCTACCTTGCCACGACCGCGTTCGGCGATCTCCAGACACCGATGCATGAAGACTGATTCGCTCACAGGGAAAGTATGGCACAAAGAAAAGCCCCGATCCCAGTGTTCGCTTCCCAATTGGAAAGCAAACGGTTGGAATCAGGGCAGGTGTGATCTGTAAAAGGATCACAGGAGGTAACCTTCAATCCGCTGCATCGCGATCGCTCTCGCATCAAGCTTCTTGAGCTTCATTGAAACGCGACCGAAAGCGGAACGTGGAATACACGTCTGACAAGCATTCCATCCCTCTCGCGTAAGGCGCGTTACGGTAGGAGCGACAGCAGAAGGCAAACTGATCGCTTCGATGTCGACGTCAGTGGAAATATCAAACGTCAGCATTACGACATCGGAAGCGCCTACTACTCCAAACAGCGCCGTCGAGAGCGCAAGAAGAGCCTCCTCTTTGGCAACTGGAAGCTTCCTTCTTGCAAGGATACGCGGTGTACTCGCAAGTAGATTCTCGAAGCCAGGGACGATTTCAAGACTGTTCGCACGGATGCTCGTTCCGGATTCCGTCACCACCAGTGCCATATCCGCGAGTCTCTCCTTCACACAAAGCTCCTCAGAACCATCGATTCGCACAATGCGATATCGAAAAGGAGGCTGGCGTCTGCGCAAGAGAATCGTTGCGAGACGGGGCAGTTCGCAGGCAATCGTGACCGTTTTCCCTCTCCTGCGGAACCCCTTCCTCCGAGCGAGCACCCAGCAACTCGGCCGATCACTCGCACGGGAGAAGCACAAGTTAGCGACTTCACGAAGCCCCTTGATCCCACTGGCAAGCAGCAGATCGTAACCGGTGATCCCAGCATCGAATGCCACTTCCACAAATCCTGGAATCATGCGCCGGTCCGCCTGAAAGAACTCCACCCCATTCGCACACCCACAGAAGCCAGTGCGATCTGGCTCACGCAGTGTGTATCCGGCAATCGCAAGATACATCGCGAGCCTCTGCCAGAGAGACCCGTTCGGAACGATCATTCTCAACGTTTTCATGTTAAACTCCTCTCTTGCCATAGACCTGAACTGGGTCGAAGACACGCGCTCCGATCACCTGCAATCCGTCATCCGTGACTTCACGATAGAAACATGAGCGAAAGCCGTCGTGGCACGCAGCACCACCCACCTGTTCAACGAGAATCAGGAGTGCGTCCCTGTTGCAGTTGATGCGGACTGCCCGCACGAGCTGCACATGGCCACTCTCCTCTCCTTTCCTCCAGATCTGCTTTTTGGATCTGGAGTAGTACACGACGCGCCGTGTGCGCATCGTCTCATCAAATGCCTCCTCATTCATAAAGGCATCCATGAGTACTTCGCGTGTGACGGCATCTTGGGCGATTGCCCGGATCAACCCATCATTCCGCTCAAAATCTGGTCTCATCGTTCGCTCCCTTCCGATACTGTGAAAGACCAACCACACCTTGTCTGCCAATAGGCAGACACCCTCCCCGCGTACACGAGGAGGAGATGAGGTCGAACAGACGACTGTCTTATTTTTTCGACACCATCCTCTCCCCGCGTCGCGCGGGGGCATGATGGTGCTGATAATTCTTGAGAACGGAACGGTAGCCTTCACCATTTTCGAGAAACTTCGCCACACGGGTGACGGTAGCGGTACTAGCGCCGGTCTTCTTGGCAATATCACGATAGCTCACGCCACGGCTCAGCAACTGAGCCACCTGCCACCGCTCGCCCCACGCCTGCAGCTCACTCAGTGTACCGATATCGCGCAGAAACGCCGCCATGCCCTGCTCCGTCTTAATGGAGAGAAGAGCCGTGCAGAGCGCTCTGAGCCACGGCTCTCTGCGCCAGTTGCCTTCGGTGAAGCGGCGTTTGCCCATATCGTCACCAGCATAGTCTTCCGAGAAAGGTGTGTCAATGTGATAATACGTTAATACAATCAACCTGCCAAAACAGCGTCAAATCTGCTCGAATGCACGAAACAATCTTCAATATTGAGCTTGGCAAGCCATCTGAGAAGACTCATCGCTTCACAATCCCCTGTCGCTTGGCGATGACCTCAGCCGCCACGTTACCCGGGACCTTGGCGTAGTGACTGGGCTCCATGGAGTAGCTGGCGCGGCCCTGCGTGAGGGAGC
>CAYOLJ010000045.1:6649-9228 GCA_964404805.1 uncultured Candidatus Peribacteria bacterium | reverse complement strand
TCATGTTCTTCACGTAGTCGGCGTGGCCCGGACAGTCCACGTGCGCGTAGTGACGCTTGGCAGACTCGTACTCCACATGCGAGGTGTTGATGGTAATGCCGCGCTCTTTCTCTTCGGGCGCGTTGTCGATATCAGCGAAGGCCTTCTTCTCGCCTTCCGGTGAGAAGTTAACGGAGAGGGCTGCCGTGAGAGTGGTTTTACCGTGGTCGACGTGACCAATGGTGCCGACGTTTACGTGCGGCTTCGAGCGATCGAACTTCTTCTGGTCTGCCATAGCAAAGGAGGGAAAAGGAGAATATCAGAAGCACTTTAGCTTCTTTTTGCCCGGAAAGTCTAGGGAGATTGATAGGGGCAGTCAACGGATTTACGGCCAAAATCGGGGAGGGAAAGAGATTTCGTTCGCGGCCGGGCATGGTTTTCACGTTGCTTCGTCGATTACACTGCACGCAATGAAGCAAAATGAGCGGATATTGGCCTTTGTTGAGGCGATCTGGCAGTGGTACGCACGGCATAAACGGTCGCTCCCATGGCGTGATTTGGCCATTGATGACGACACCGAGCGTGCCTATCGCATCCTTGTTTCTGAGGTCATGCTCCAGCAGACGCAGGTTGAGCGCGTCGTCATCATTTACAAGCGATTTTTGAAACAGTTTCCTCGCCTTCACGACCTTGCGGCAGCCTCCAATCGTGAGGTGATCCTCGCCTGGCGCGGAATGGGTTACAACAACCGTGCGCTTTGTCTGCGTGATGCCGCCCGTACGATTGTGGAACAACATGGGAGTGTCTTTCCTTTAAGTATGGAAGAACTACAGAACATTAAGGGGTTGGGACACTACACGGCTGCCGCCATCCGGAATTTCGCTTTCAACCTGCCGACTCCGTGCATCGATACAAACATCCGTCGCATCTTGCATCGCACATTTGTGGGTCCGCAGCGCCCAGACGGAACGTGGAAGAAGAGAGATAAGTATCTCTTGAAGATTGCAGAAGAAGTCCTGTTAGTCGCGGTAAATAGCTACAAGGATCACGACGCCCGTAATTGGCATGCTGCACTCATGGACTTTGGTTCTTTAGTCCAGACGAAGAGAAGTCCCCAATGGGATACATGTCCGCTTTCTAAAAAAAGTCTCATGAAAGCCACGCCCAGGAATTTTCCCAAGACCGAGCTTCGAGCTCCGAATGCCGAACCGGGTCGCGTCATCGCCGGTCGCTTCGTTGCGAATCGCATCACACGTGGCAAAATCGTCGATGCACTCCGCGAGGGGACGGATGGCCTTTTCATAGAAATGATTGGGGCCACTGTTTGTTCCGATTGGTCCCCGGCACACAGGGAGTGGCTTTCAGAGATACTCAGGCAATTGGAGCAGGAGAAACTGGTCGCCCGTAAGGGGGCGACCTACGTCCTCCACGAGTGATCAATACGTGGTCTTGGGTACTGGGGGCGATGTATTGCGCGAGCATTTTGATGGGTAGCCAGTGCAGATCCAACCCGATTCATACTTGCAGGCCGCACTGCAGCCGTCACCGCTGCTCTTGTTACCGTCGTCGCAGTCTTCGTACAGATCCCATCGGCCATTACCGCACGTTCCCCTGCTGCAGCGAGAGGGCTGGTCTTTGTAGATGACGCAGGAGAATCCATACTCCACTTTGCAGTCCCTGTCGCAACCGTCGTTTCCGACCACATTGCCATCATCACACACCTCTCCCGAGTCGACCACGCCGTTGCCGCATTGCGTGCGCGTGCAGATGGACTTTTGACCGTACACCTTGGTACACGAGAATCCTCCCTGCGTAAGACACCTGTAGCATCCGTCCCCTGAGGCGGTATTTCCATCGTCGCACCATTCCGGCTGCTCCATAATGCCGTTGCCGCACACGGCCAGTACTCTGCTGCTCGAGCTTGAATCGCATCAATGGGTGTAGAGCAACGGTACTTTTTGTCCACCCATCTGATGGTTGATGGTGTTGCCCACAGGTGTCTGCTGGCGGATGACAATAGGTTTCAGTTCGAAGATCATCGAGGTCGGGTCAACGCAAGCCTTGGCAACGGCAGAGGTAAATCTGCTGCGGTCGAGCCGGAAGGTGAAGGGAAAGGAGACCTTCTTCCCCGGTGTCGACGGCGTACTGGCAGGCACCGGACACGTGAAGTAGACGGGGTAACCCGAAATGCCACCCGATGGGTAACTTCTCTTGCAGGTCGGCGGGAACGAAAGTACCTCAGGTTTGCTCATGATCCACGAGAGTGTCATCTCCGTCGATTTGTCGAACACAGGTCGCCAGTATTCTCGACTATCGCAGTGAGCGTGAAGGGCGTGTCGACGGGGCCGTACGTTGGGCTCTCAATGCTGAGCTTGAGTTTCGGTTGGGGAATAACATTACCAGTATAGATGATGTCAGGATACAGCTGACCACTTACTGGACGACATGCTGGATACCTGCAACGGTTGAGAGGAGGCCGAAGCGACGCCGTGTCCACACGTACAGGATTCCACTATGCATCGTCCGCCCGCGCAATTCATATTCATGGTGCACTCGCCTCCGCTTGCGGCTCCCTCGCAACAGACCGGCGGACGTTCACA
>CAYOLJ010000045.1:0-6549 GCA_964404805.1 uncultured Candidatus Peribacteria bacterium | reverse complement strand
TCTCATCCGGACCAAGTTGTGGGAAGAGCACGCCGCCCGCGCAGATAGGGGGCGTAATGTCGGGGCACAGATTGCCACACGTACATGACTCCACCACACACTTGCCGTTCGTACAGTTCATGTTTGTGGTGCACTCGCCTCCGCTTGCGGCTCCCTCGCAACAGACCGGCGGACGTTCACATCCGTTCTCATCCGGACCAAGTTGTGGGAAGAGCACGCCGCCCGCGCAGATAGGGGGCGTGGTGTCGAGGCAGGTAACGCTGCAAGAGCAGGACGCAAAGTCGCACTGTTGCTGAGGGCAAGGAGCGACGAGACAGTTAATTGGAGGGCAGGCAACGCCAACTTCACACTGCTCCGATCCTTCGCGAATGCCATTGCCACATGAGGGAGCGCTGCCGTGACAATCCGTAAGACAACTGCACTGATCTTCTTTTTTATTCTCGTTACAGGCACCATCGCCACAGGTCTTATCCCAGTCGTCGATGCAGGTTCCTCTCGAGCCGTCAGACGTCGAGACACAGATACCTCCGGAGGAAAAGCTATTGGGTTTTATTCCCGCATTCTCACTACAGCAGGTTGTGGGACCGAATTGCGAGGAAATGTAGACCCTTTCTCCGTTCTGAGAACAGGTGGGCTTGCAATCTTGTTCGCAGTTACAGTGGTCCTCCCACTGTTCGCAGGTGCCATTGCCGCAGTTGGTACAGAGCTCTGCTCCTACAGGCAGTTGTGTCGGACACGAACCATCTGGTTGCGGTACGGCTCCCGGGTTCACGCCAGTGAGTCCGGAGCAGCAACCGGAGCCTGGAACGACGGGGCGGGTTTTTCCTGCAGGAGTGCAGGCCTGACAGTCTTTCGGGCAGGTGCACTGATCCTCATCGTTAGTGTCACAGGAACCGTTGCCACAGGTTCGCCACCAGCCGCTTACGCATGTACCAGTGATCGAACTGATGGGTGGCTGACATTGGCCTCCCAGCAACCAATTGAGCGGCTTGATGCCATCATTCTTGCTGCAGCAGATCGTGGGGCCGATCTCTGAGGAGCTGTACACCAAATTGCCGCTCTGCGCACAGGCCTGAGCCGAGCTGGACGAAGAGCTGAGAGAACTTGAAGAGGAAGAAGAGGCCGTTTGGCCTAAAATATCCTTTGCCATCTTCACGGCTCCATCAAAATTGTTCACGGTGTACTGCTGCGCAGTGAGTGTATCGTACAGTTTGTACTGACCGATCCCCGAGAAGGGCGAGAGGTAGAAGTAGATGAACCGACCTGAAGCCCCTGGCAATTCCACAAAGCGCACGTCGTCCCCTCCGGCATTTTCGGGAATGACGGGGAGTAGCACGGTTTGACCCGTGGCGCGGCGCCAGAGGTAGAGGTGTGAACCTCCATAACTTACTGTCCACTGTCCTGAGCTATTGAGAATCCACTGAGAGAAAAAAGCCGCGCTTTGCGCATCGCGCGCGAAGGCCTCCTGCCTGCCGGTGCTTCCCGGAGCCAAAACGGAAGCAATCATGGTGCGTTGCTTTGTAGTCGTGTCATAGATCCACATGGAGGAAGTCATGTCGTCTCCGCTCGGGGCCGTAGCAGTGAATTCGCGCACGCCAACAGCCCGTCCGTCCAAAAGCACGTGTGGTTGCCAGAAACTGCGATAATTCTGGATCGTTGCGGGGATTTCGGTGCGCACGAGAGTCTGCGTATCGAGCAGGTACAAGATTTGATTAGCCCACGTGCTGGCCTTGCGCGTGTAGGCGACGTAGTGCTGGTTGGGGCTCCAAGAGAGAGAGAAGCGATCGCCGTACACTTCCGTATACTGCCGGGCAAACGTCACCTCCTCAGGGCCGATACCGCTGGAGACGCTACTCGAGGAGGAGATTTGGGAACTGGAAGAGGATTGTGAGACACCCTGACAGAAACATGAGGCATTGCAGGCCTGACCCGAGGGGCACGAACCCGCGGTTCCGTCACACTGCTGCGACCCTTCCAGCGCGTTATTGCCGCACACGGGCTCATCGTTGCACACGGGCTTGCGATCGGATGGTGAGAGCATAACGGCATCCATGGCGAATCGTGAGTTTCTGGGCGCGCCGTTCTCCGTGTACATGAAGACACCGACGTAGTTGTATTCTTTAGTGATGTTCAGGTTACCGAAGTACTTCCACTTTCTGCCATTGCATGTCCAGCTGGCGGTCGGAGCACTCTGTTGATTGATGGTTGCCCGTGTCCACCGTTTGTTTTCTGACGGGAGCGAGACGGTTCCGATCGAGCGGTCGATCTCGAGGGTGACTTTCTTGGAGTACTTGGAGCTCGGTTCCCACGTAGCGTAGATGCCATAGTCGCCTATCGGCACTCTGGTGACGCTCCATCCGCCCCATTCGAGGGGTTGGTCCGAACCCTGCGGACCGGTGGCATGGACATGCTGGGAGTCACCATAGCCGACCGAACTGGTCGACCAGGTGCCGGAGTACGACATGAAGCCACGGTCGTTGTTATCGAGTACGATGTCTTTGCGGTTAGCCAACGCACTAGAAGCTGCTGCGGCAGACGATGACGCGGCTGTCGGAGTCAACGTGCAACGCGAGGGCGAACCGGTACACGTCCATCCTGTGCGGATTGTGCAGTACTCGTTGCACGCTTCACTGTTGAGAACGTCACCCGTATCACACTGTTCCCCAGGATCCACTTTGCCGTCACCGCAGTAGCCGAAGCAGTTCTTATTGGCATCACACTTGCCCATGAGAATGCGGTTGCTTTGACAGGAAATGGCGCACGCTATTCCCGTGCTCCAGCAGCCACCCGTCGTGCCCATCATATTCCCACAGCGGAAACTCTTGTTCGGCGTCTGGCACCGGCACTGAATACACTCTTGAGGTGAAGAACAGGTACCGAGCCCCGGTTCCATACAGTTTTCTCCTGTATCAGCTCTGCCGTTACCGCAGTAGGCTGACGTGGTCTGTGCTGTCCACAGAGCCGGAGACCTAACGGTAACGATGATGGCCGCGATAATCGCAAAGAGACCGAGAGGGAGAAGTAGGGAAGGCCAGCGTAAGTGGAGGGAGGGCATCAGAGCGCTATGGGAAAAAGAAGAATTATTTGCACGTACATGAAGAGATCACACAGGAACCTCCTCCGCATTTGAGCGTGAGAGAGCACTGTGCTTTAAAGTTTTTTGCTCCATTGCAGCAAACTGGAGGCAGACTGCAGCCGTTCTCGTCGGGTCCCAGTTGCGGCACCAAGACGCCATTGGGGCAGTACGGAGGCGAGTAAACAGGACAAATGACGCCGCTACATCGACAATCCTTGCCGCATTGTTCTCTCTGTCCGCATTGATTCGCGAAGGATTCTGCCGTGGGATCACATTCCTCGCTGGGGTCGATGCGACCGTTACCGCACGTGGCTGCAGAACAATCTGCAGGACAGCTGCACTGATCTTCTCCGCTGCCACACGAACCGTTACCGCAGGTCTGCCACCAGTTGTCGACACAGGTGCCAAGGGATTCATCCGTGGAAGTAATGCACATGTCGCCGACAGGGAAGCTATTGGGTTTCACGCCTGCGTTCTTGCTGCAGCAGATCGTGGGGCCGAACTGCGCAGAGACGTACACCTTTTGTCCGGTTTGAGCACACGCTTGTGCCGAACTGGAGGAGCCGGTGATCTTCGTACAGCGGCTCGGTGAACCCGTGCACGTCCACCCACTATCGATCTGACAGTTGGAACACCCATCGCTGGGAGTCGCATTGCCATCGTCGCACTGTTCCGAGGATAGCACGTAACCGTCTCCACAGAATGGACCCCCAGAAGCACCCGTGCGCAGCACCTTGCCATTGCGGGAATTACCGCCGATGTAGTAGTCACGCACAGAGCCCAAGAGCCAGATTTCATTTTTGAACGAAACAGCAGCATTCGGCTCAAAATCGTCGAGGTTCGAGGGGAAGGTCCCATCCACCGTGACCCACTGTTGCCCATCGGTCGTGGTAACGGCCGAGCCTGCAATGGGTCCAGATTTGGCGATGAGCCAAATGGCACCTTGGTGCAGAAGAGGCCTCAGGAATCCTGTCTTTGCTGTCACTGCTGGGAGGGTCGCTACCTGTGCCCACGACGTGCCGGTCATCGACATGTAGACCTTGCGTGGAGTAGAGCGATCCATAATAAAGAGGCGATTGCCAACGGTGAAGGCATCATCCTGTGTCACAGCAAATGGCAGATCGGGTTGCACGCGAGTCCAGCGAGTTTCGTCGTGCAGGTAGATTTCTTTCGAGGGGGTTGATACCGCCGTCTGGCTCACGAGTGAGCCTAAGAGGGAGCCTAACAAGAAACCGCGGAGCGGACTGGATTTATAATAACCACCTAAGAAATATGTGCGCTCTCCTACCCGCAGGAGCGCACCGTCGGAGCGCGGGCTTGAGAGCTCATAATTCGGATTTGATTGGAAACCTGTCGTGAGGAGGTTTGGGGTCTCGAAGGCCCAATGCACCGTACTATCAGTGTTTATCAGTCCTCCAACGAGGAGAGCAGTGGCATCGGATTGTAGATAAGCAGTATTCGAGAGAGATTGGGGCAGATAAGCCACTCTGCTCCAGCTTAGGCCGTCGGATGAACGTAGCTCATCACGTGTCGGGCCCCAGAAACCCATGCCTCCAACGAGGTAGAGGTATGAGTCGTGTCCGAAGATTGCATAATCACTGAGTGTGCTTACAAGATAGGAGTCACCTACTGTCTCCCACTGAATGTGGCTGGGTGGTTGCGGGACACACGTGCAGTCGGCCGTACAAACTTGGCCGATCTGGCAGGGAATGTTTGGTCCGTCACACTGTTCGCCGGCATCGAGTTGATTGTTGCCGCAGGCTGGTCGTGGACAGTCATTGGAGCAATTACAGAAGTTCTCTCCTGTCCCGCACTGGCCGTTGCCACACCGTGTGCAGATGCTGTTGAACGACATGTTGAAACATTGATTGCTCGTATCGGGCTGTATAAATGGAACAGAGATCAATCCTGAGCAACAGGGTCGCATGTTTGCCTCGGTAATCATATCACCCTCGTTAGCACAGGCGACGACCGATGAGGCTGAAGAGGAGCGCGAAGATACTGCTCCCGGTGTGGAATAACGAGAAGATGATGATTTCGGTGTGGAATAACGCGAAGACGAAGAGGCGCACCACAGACTGGGTCCACACCTGCAGCAGGCAGTTGATCCACTGTACTGATAGTATTCGGCGGTATTGCAGATGTCGTCCCTGCAGAAAGCTAGACACGTAATGTAAGGATAGTTGCTTCCCTTAACGAGCGTGAATCCCTCGCGGCAAACACTGTACGTAGAACCACCACTCGGTTCTGCAGCAGGGAGCAACCCAAACGTTTCTGTAGGAGTCGTAACGCGTTCGATACGGGCGCTATCCGCAATCATGCCGTTTACTGTGAGATCCTGCGGGCGAGAGAGCGTGATCGAGACCGTCGGCCCTTTCACTGTGTACATGCCGAGCAGTGACCAGTTTTTTCCATCGTACAAGTTGCCCGTGGGATCGGTCTTCTGGTTCACTGTCGTCGATCCGAGTGTCGACGATCCATCTTTGATGGTGTAAGGCGCTTTATTCGTGAGCAGGCTGTAGGCTTTGAAGGTGACGTAGAATTTGTACTGCCCGGCCACCACATTCGAGAATGTCCATGTGGCAGCGAGTGAGGAATCTGTCACCTTCGATGGAGCCATAATGTCTCCTTTGTATCCTAGAGAGTGCTGAAACCGCTGCCATCCCTGACCGGATGTACTAAATCCCGCATCGCCATCATCGATGACCTGCGATGTTCCTGAGACGACTTGCCCCTGGAAGATATTTCCCTGCAGGTTCCAGAGCGTTCCGACAAAAGCTGCCGCGACGCTTAAGGAAAATACCCCAAGGATAACTGTGCGTCTCGAGACCATGAGAGAGAGCGGAAAGAAGAATTTAAGAAATCGTACCATTGCTGCATTTAAGCGCATCCGTGATGGCTTGACGGCTGCGGACGAAGTTCCTGTATTCATGTTTCTGTCTCTTGCGAAGAATTATTGTCTAATGAAGATGCCGAGGAGGACTGTTCCTCTCTCAGCATCTTCGGTGCAGTCTCTGATTATTTGGCTGTTTCTTCAATTCTGCGCTCACGGATGACGTTCACCTTGATCACGCCTGGGTATGTCAGTTCCTTCTCGATCTTCTGGGCGATGTCTTTGGCCAGCCGCTCTTGTCCCAGATCGTCGATCTTCTCAATATCCACATACACGCGTACTTCGCGCCCGGCAGAGATGGCGAAGGCACGCTTTACACCTTCGAATCCCTTGGCTGTTTCTTCGAGTTCCTTGAGTCGGCGCACGTAGGCCTCGAACGACTCGCGACGTGCCCCCGGTCGCGCCCCCGAAATGGCATCAGCTGCTGCGACGATGAAGGCTTCAGGCGATTCGATCGGAACATCGTTGTGGTGGGAGGCAATGCAGTGCAATACCTCGGGTCGCACCTTGAACTTGCGTGCGATCTCGATGCCGATTTCCACGTGCGGAGAATGAATCAGCAGGGCGAAAAAACGGTTCC
>CAYOLJ010000044.1:0-9308 GCA_964404805.1 uncultured Candidatus Peribacteria bacterium | reverse complement strand
ACCTTCCTGTCCCTCGCGATGGTGATGAGTCTCCCGGTCCTCGGCTGATCGCCGATACGGGAAAGGTTGGAGCCTCCGCAATCCTGCAGGCACACACATACAAATACTGCCTCGCAGTCCCCTATCACCGCCTCCTTGCGCGTTGAGCGCCTAGGTCGGGCGGCTTCTTTGATCATAAAATCCGAGAATTCTTTCTTTAATCGCGCTTCAATTCCTTGAGCGTACCGGTCGCCACCTCTGTTTCAGGAGCCGGATTGCCATTATCCCTCTCGAGTGTGATGATCACCTTTGTGAACGCGCGTAAGTCGCGATCCGCCTGGTAGTCGAGATTGTGTCGCACATCACCAAATAGGCTCTTGAGATGCCCCGTAGACAGGCGTTCATTTGTTTTGGTGTTTATCAGCCACCCCTCGTAGAAATATCCATCCGGTGGCAGCGAAATATTGATCTGCAGCGTATGGAGCGACATTCCCTTCTCGAAGACGTGTACCTTTGTAAGCCCGTTTGCCGGCGTCTGCGAAGATCCCATAATGGGCCCGTACGCGAAGAACTTCTCTTTGCCGAAACGCAAATCCTGCACCGCCCCCGACGGCATGTTGTACTGGAACGTTTCGGAGCCAAGGGATCCATTCACGCCCACTTCTGAGCCGCACCCCACGAGCAGGAGTGCCAAAGTGATGAAGAGGGGGAAGAGCTTTTTCATAGAGTCAAAAAGGAAAAACACTCTAGCAGGCACGATGCCCTCTCACCAGAGATCTTGCGAGAGAAGTTCCGAAAGCTGTGTGCGCTCGATTTTCGCCTGCCGATCGACGCTGGCGGCCATCACCTGGTAGCGCGGAGCATCCGCAGGAAACGTGAGCGCCATGATCTCGGCAACGGCGAGAAACTCCTCCACATTTGGTGAGAGGGCGATGTAGTGGGCGTTGCGCAGAATGGCATCGTAGTAGTGCTGCATGATTGTATCGAATTCCGCCTGCCGCTCAGCCATCTCCGTCGTGCTCTGCAGTGAGAGGAGCATCAGAAGCCCGTGGAGGATGCGCAGATCTGTGTAGCGGCCCAGTGCGAGCGCACGCTCGTACAAGGCACGCGCCTCCTGCGTATTCTTTACGGCAACAGTCATCTCGGCCTGCAGGGCCCACCCGCGTGCGTCTACAGGGTTGATCAACTCGGTGTAGCGATGAATCGTGCGCTGGGCCGCCTGCGGCACGCCAGCGCGCATCTGCAGGCGGGCGTACGACAGTAATCCGTCACGGCTGTACCACTCCCCTGTCGACCTCCGGTGCCATATGAGCGCCTGCGGCGTCTTTCCCTGCGCATCAGCACGTCGAGCGAGCGTCGAGGTTACAGCGTAAAACCCCTCGTGCAGAACGGCAACGAGCAAGGCGATTGCGATGATGTACTCAATAATATGAACAAATTTTTTGTTCATTTGTACTGTTTTCCCTTCCGTGAGCATCGCGAGTATGAGCACAGCAGGCAGACTCACGGCAATATAGTGCAGATTGAAGTCGACCAGGTTGTGGGCAAGCACACCCAGGAGTGCTGTGAGGAGCAACACCTGACCCGTCGTCAGTTCCCGACGCGAAACGCGCGCGAGCACGCATGAGATTGGGCAACCCTTGAGGGGGCAACGCAGTGGAGGGAGTAGCCCTTTCAGGAGAGGAAGAAAGAGGACGAAGGTGAGAGCAATGAGCAAGAGTGCTGCAGGCCATCCGCGCTCCGCCGCCGCTTTGAGGTAGACGTTGTGTGGGTGATCGGAGGTTGCGAGCACATCGTTCATGAGCGGCGTCTGCGCAAAACGAAAACTCCCCGGCCCCCAACCAACGAAAGGATGCTCAGCAGATAGCCGCAGGGCCTGACGCCAGAAGCTCACGCGCTCCGTCAGGGAGCTTGCGCCCTCGGGCGTGAGAAAGAGTGCGCGCTCTGAAAGTGACTGCACCGCGTGGGCACGAGAGCGTAAGTGGTTGCTGAGACCGAAGATGAGCAGACCGATCACCAATGTGCCGGTGACCACGGCGGCAACGCGCTTCCACGCGACGCGCCGGCGGTACGACCAGAAGAGCAGAATGACTGCCTGCCCCACCAGCGCCACGAATGCCGCGCGCGAAAAACTCAAGAGCAGGCACCCCACGATCACGCCTGCGGGCGTCGTGCGCTTGGCAATCTTCCAGAAGGTCTCGAGATCTCCTTTGCCCTGTTCGTGGTGTGGATGCGAGAGTAGGAGTGCCACCGGCCACGACAGCAGAAGGAGCTCGGCCCACGCATTGGGCCACGCGTGCTTCCACGGAGCACGGATATCGAGGAATGTCCCCACGAAACGGTTGAGGGGACCCATGGCGTAGACGAATACCCCCACAAAACAGGCCACCAGCACGGACGCCACCAGCACCTTGAGGAACGATGTGCGCATCTTCGCGTCGTGCGGCAGACGGGCCATCCACAAAAAGAGCAGCGCGAGCGCTACCGTCTGCGTCACCTCGTCGAACCCGTAGTTCATGGTTGTCGTGAAGACATAGCTCAACCCCGTCCAGAGAACGAAGAAGATCGTCAGCCACCAGATCATCATCGGTACCCCACGATCCTCTGAACCCCTGCACTTCTGCAGCAACACGACGCCACTCGCGACGAGCCCCAGTAGGAGTGTGACATCGAGCGTTCGTCCGCCTCGCCAGAAAAGCGCAAAAGCGAGAAGGAGCAGGAGCGCGATCTGACTGTATCGCTCCCAAGGGGCGCGCCGAAGGCGCGCGAGGGTATGTGCAAACATCCTGCCTAGTATGCCGAAAACCCCTGCCGCAGGAAACCCTCCTAGTGTAAAATCCCCGTATGGAATGGAAGAACACCCGTGAAATGTGGGGCCTGATGCGGGAGATGCGTCGGGAACTCGCTCCCCAGAAAGAAGAACGACTTCCACAGACAAAAGTGGAAAAGGCTCTCGCTTCACTTTGCGCCTTCCCGCGTGCCGCCATCGGCACAGTTGTCGTTTGCGGTGGCGCAGCTATCGTCGATGCCGCCTCAACGGCACGCAAGAAACTGCGGGGCGGACAATAACCAAAATGGTGCCGACGGAGAGAATCGAACTCTCATGACCTTGCGGTCACACGCTCCTGAAGCGTGCGCGTCTACCAATTCCGCCACGTCGGCACAGGGCAGCAAAAGTGTAGCATAGACCTCCGCATCGAAATGAAATGAAAAACGCGCAAAGCGGTGGGTGCCCTAAGGCGGAACCCAGCGCTGCAGCGCAACCACTGAAGGGAAGGGTGGGTACATGCCCATTCGACTATCGCTCAGGGCACCCCGAGCTTGTCGAGGGGTGGGAGGGCCACCGACGGTGGCCCTCCCATGAAATTCTACTCATAGACGTTTACCTGCGCGGTGCTGGGGTTCGAGAGACTCGACCCAGTTGTAGGGCTCGAGAGCGTGACCGTGAAGTACTCACCGCTGTCATTGTAAGAGTCTTTGATGATCGGCACGGTGAAGCTCTTGCTCTGCTCCCCCGGTGCAAAGGTGAGCGTTCCGTTTGTCGTGGTGTAATCCAATCCCGGTCCTGCACTGCCATTACTGGTTGCGTACGACACGCTGGCCGTATGGAGCGTACCCCCCACGCGATTCACCGTAATTGTGGCGATACCGGAACCCTCCGTGCCATCGAAGTCAGAATTACTGAACATGAAGGAGCCTGTTCCAAACGAACCGATCTCGTTATCGGCAATGTTGAGTGACACCGGCGTTACCCCCAATGCCGCACCACCCGTTGGTGCGCTTAAGGTGAGCGTGAGGACTTTCTTTCCATCCACGGACGTATCATCAATGATCGGCACGGTGAACGTCTTGTTCGTCTCGCCACTTGCGAAGGTGAGCGTTCCGTTCGTCGCGGTGTACTCTGAACCAGAGATCGCCGTCTTGTTACTCGTGGCGTAACTCACACCTACCT
Organism: uncultured Candidatus Peribacteria bacterium; assembly: GCA_964404805.1. Lineage (GTDB taxonomy): Bacteria > Patescibacteriota > Gracilibacteria > Peribacterales > Peribacteraceae > Peribacter. Next base: position 5,377 of record CAYOLJ010000044.1, on the reverse strand, counting down.
GGCCGCTCGACCCATCGGTGCGCACTACGGTGATCGTGGCGGCAGCAGAGTTTTCACGCACCTCGTAGGCGAGAGCACTGAAGCCCAGCGTACCGGCACCTGTCACCGCCGAACTGGAGGAGTTGGAGGAACTGGAGGAGGATCCACCACTCGAGGGGGCCTCGTTATCGAGAATCGTGAGCGTTGCTGTATTCGGAGAGCCGAGCGTGGCATCACCTGTAGGAGCCGAAAGTTCGATGAGTACGGTCTCTGACCCTTCCCCGAGTTCGTCATCTTTGAGCGAAATCGTGAACGTCCTGCTCTCCTGACCGTCGGCAAATGAGAGTGTGGACTGATCCACCGCGACGAAGTCATCACCCGCTGTCGCCGTGCCGGACTTCACCGAATACTTTACCGATACCGCTCCGTCCGTTCCACCCTCGCGCTCGACACTCACCGTGAAGGATGAAACCGTCTCGGGAATACTGAAACTATCACTCGTGAAGCGGAAGGCGCCGAATTCGTTGTACTCCGAGCTGCTGGAGGAGCTGGAACTACTGGAGGAGCTACTCGACGAGCTCGAAGAGCTCGATCCTCCTCCGCCTGATTCCAGAATGTCATCGCGAAGCCTCTGCATCATCACCGCCACCTGACCGCGTGTGACGAAATCATTGGGGCCAAAGTTGCCGTTGCTGTACCCCTTGATCACGCCAACGGAGTACATCTCGCCCACGGCTGCATCGTAGTAAGAACCTTCGGGAACATCGGGGAAGATGGCCGAACCGCGAATGGCGGCTATAGCGCCGAAGCCGACAGCTCCGAGAGCCACACCCGAGAGAAACAGTGATGTCCATCGAATCGTGCGTGATGAAAACTGCATACAGAGAAGTTGGAATGGAAACTGAAATTCAGACGATTATGCGAATTCGCCTCTGTGTAATGCAAGTGACAGCTCGCGCGAAATCCTCTTTGATCGTTTCTGCAACTATTCCTCAATCGGCCACGTTTGGACTGTGAACACTTGACGTGCACGATTAGCACTCTAAAATGCCGACTGCTAACGGTGTACTTCTGTGGAGGCACCGACATCATTCTTCAGCTCCATTCCCCATTCAGCATTATGGCATCCGTTCCGCGACTTAAGGTGAATATCGAACCACTCGGCGACCGTGTCGTCGTACATCCCCTGCCCCAAGAGCAGGTGACGTCTTCGGGCATCGTGATTCCTGATACTGCTTCGGGCGAGAAGCCACAAGAAGGTGTCGTGATCGCGCTAGGAAAAGGCGGCATCATGAACGAGGGCAAGCCTGTCGCAAACCCTTCTGACTTTCTGAAAGTGGGTGACCGCGTGCTCTTCGGCAAGTACGCCGGCGATGATGTGAAGCTGAAAGACACTGCCGGCAAGGACGTGGAAGTAAAAGTGCTCCACCTCGATTCCATCCTCGGTAAAGTCAACTAATCCCTACCCCCTATCCCCTACCCCCTATCGTCATGTCTCCAGCAAAACAACTCCTGTTCGGAAACGACGCCCGCAAGAAGATCTTTAAAGGTGTCGAAAAGCTCACGCAGGCCGTGCGCGCAACCATGGGCCCCAAGGGCCGTAACGCCGTGATCGAAAAGAAGTACGGCGGACCGATGGTGACCAAAGACGGCGTCTCGGTTGCCAAGGAAATCGACCTCGAAGATCCATTCGAGAACATGGGCGCGCAGCTCGTACGCGAAGCTGCCACCAAGACCAATGATGCCGCCGGTGACGGCACCACCACCGCCACCGTGCTCGCCTACGCCATTATGGAGGAGGGCCTCAAGCACCTGAGCGCAGGCAGTAATCCCATTGCGATTAAGAAAGGAATCGAGAAAGCGGTTGCCGCAGTGAATATCGAACTCGAGAAGATGAAAAAGGTCGTCAGCAAGAAGGAGGAGTATGCCGCCGTTGCCAATATCTCAGCACAGGATAGTGAAATCGGTGACGTGATCGCCGAGATCATCGACGAGGTGGGCAAGGACGGTGTGGTGACAGTGGAGGCCGGTCAGACGCTGGGCATCGAGAAGGAATTCGTCGAGGGTATGCAGTTCGAGAACGGATACATCTCGCCCTACTTCATCACCGATCCCGCCCGCATGGAGGCGGCCTACGACAACCCCTACATCCTCATCACCGATAAGAAGATCAGTTCGATTCAGGAGATCCTTCCGCTGCTCGAGGCTCTCGCCCAGAAAGGCAGCAAGGAGCTCGTGATGATTGCCGAAACAGTGGAGGGCGAAGCACTCGCTACACTCGTGGTGAATAAGCTCCGCGGAACATTCTCAGCCCTCGCCGTGAAGGCTCCGGCCTTCGGTGATCGCCGCAAAGAGATTCTCAAAGACATCGCTGCCCTCACAGGAGGTCGCGTGATCAGCGAGGAGGTGGGCCTGAAACTCGAGAACGCCACCATCGAAGATCTGGGCCGTGCACGTCGCGTCGTTGTCGATAAAGATACGACCATCGTCATCGACGGCCGCGGTAAGAAGGAAGACATCGAGCGCCGCATGAAAGAGATCAAGATCTCGCTCGATAAGACCAGTTCCGACTTCGACAAAGAGAAATTGCAGGAGCGCCTTGCCAAGCTCTCGGGCGGAGTCGCCGTCATCAAGGTGGGGGCAGCCACCGAGGTGGAACAGAAAGAGAAACAGCATCGCGTTGAAGATGCACTTTCGGCCACGCGTGCAGCCGCCGAGGAGGGCATCGTGCCCGGCGGTGGTACCGCATACGTGCGCGCCATGGACATGCTCTCTAAGCTCAAGTCTGATAACGAAGATGAGCAGATCGGCATCGACATCGTGCGAGACTCACTTAGTGCCCCCTGCCGCCAGATCGCCGACAACGCCGGAGTGACCGGCGAAGTCGTCTACGAGAGGGTGAAGAGCATGAAGGGAGCAGAGGGTTATAACGTGCTCACAGGCAAGTATGAAGATTTGGTGAAGGCGCGCGTGATCGACCCGAAGAAAGTCACCCGCTCTGCATTAGAGAATGCTGCCTCAGTCGCCTCGATGTTCCTCACTCTCGAGGTCGCGGTGACGGAGATTCCGAAGAAGGAGGAGCCGATGCCGCAGATGCCCGGAGGTGGAGGTGGGATGGATTTCTAGCTTCTAACTAGGGCCGCCTTTCGGCGGCCCATTTTTCTTCCAATCCATGGCCTCAAAGCACAAAAAGCCATCTGAAATAATTTCAGCACTGAAACGGAATGTGTATCTAATCGCACGTGGCAGAAAAGTTGCCACTGAAGGAAAAGAGGCAATAAAATGGCAAACCATTGGCACAGGATTTCTCGCAGGTCCAAATAAATTTGTTACCTGCAGTCATGTCATTGATGACAAGAAACAAAAAAATGAAATCGCACACCACCAAGATGGTGATCTATATTTTTTTGTTAAGCACGATGATGAAAATCAAATTCACATCCATGTAGCCCCATATTTTGTAATGGGACAGAATATTTTTCTGTATCCTGACATTGATTTAGCAATCCTAATCCTTGATGACAATTTCTATGAGAAAGACGGGCATCGATATAAAAATAAATCCGAGTTTATCCATGTATCTCAGTCATTCCATTTAATAGGTGAAGAAGTCGGCGTACTCGGTTATCCGCTGTGTGAATTACAATTCCAAAATCAAGATTTCTATAAGCCATTGTTAGGAAAAATATTGCTTCGCACTGACGCCGGCGTAATCAATTGTCGATACCAGTCATCTCCGAAAAAGTATATGTACGAATTCACCATTGCGTTTAATCCAGGGAATAGTGGAGGACCGATCTTCGATTTACATACTGGCAAACTTATTTCTATTGTCACTGGCTACAAATCCTTTGTCATACAAACGATAGAAACTCCGATTACTCCGAATATGAGAACTGGAATTCCGATTCAAAAATATTCCGGAGAATCATTTGTCGATGTGATTCGAACAAATTATTCGTATGGAACAGCCACACCATCTTTTGCAGAAGCGTTCCAAACTCACAAAATTTCTTAGGTGAGACAAAAACACAAACATAAACGGTGGAGATCTGCAGCCACGGAGTGAAGGGGAAGTGTCATGGTGAGCTGTCATTCCGAGCGTAGTCGAGGAACGAACTATGATACGTGTCGCCCTTCTGTTTCATTTCTCTTTTGACATAACCTCTCCCCCTACCCCTCTCTCCATAGAGAGGGGGAATGTTTGTGTTTGTAGTTGTGCGGCTGCTGATGGGGTGCTCCCCTTTCTCTTGTGGAGAAAGGGGTTGGGGGATAGAGGTTAAGATCAAGAAAGGGGCCGGGGGATGGAGGTTATGTACAAGGAAAGAAGGAACACCCTTCGAGACGCTCGCTCTGCTCGCTCCTCAGGGTGACACGTATTTCTTAAATCGCCCTGCCAGAATCCACACTCAAATCAAGCCCACACCCTCCCCTCTCCCGCTAGACTGTCGGCTCCCCTATGACCCAGAAACGCTCCCGTACCGTGCTGCCAACCCTCTTCTTCACGATCTTCTTGGATATGCTGGGGATGGGTCTGGCGATTCCGATCTTGGCTCCGCTCATGATCAGCCCCTTCGGAATCCTACCTGCAGAGATGAGCGTGCAGACGAAAACGATCCTCTATGGATTTTTGGTTGCCACGTATCCGTTCTTCCAGTTCTTCGGTGCGCCGATTTTAGGAGCGCTCTCTGATCACTACGGTCGCCGCAGGATTCTGATACTCTCGCTCGTTGGCACGGTCTTCGGATATCTGCTTACCGGGTACGGCATCGTCACGGGGCAGGTGTGGATTGTTTTCCTAAGTCGTGCCTTAGACGGCTTTACCGGGGGCAACATCTCCGCCGCGCAATCCGCCATCGCCGACATAAGCGAACCAAACGAGAAGGCCAGAAACTTCGGGCTCATAGGAATGGCGTTCGGGCTTGGGTTCATCTTGGGCCCTTTCATGGGCGGCAAGCTCGCGGATCCCGCGGTTGTCTCGTGGTTCAACTCGGCAACCCCCTTCTGGGCCGCCGCAATACTCGCAGGCTTTAACATCCTCTCGGTGTGGTTCTTTCTGCCCGAGACGCTGCGCACAAAAGTAACCACGCGCTTGAGTCTCTTCACCGGGTTTCGCAACATCCGACGGGCATTCGGCATCGCGCACCTGCGCACGATCCTCTTGGTGTCGTTCCTTCTCGTACTGGGATTCAACTTCTTCACACAGTTCTTTCAGGTGCTGCTCATTGAGCGGTTCAGCTTCTCGCAAGGCGACATCGGTAATCTATACGCCTACATGGGCCTGTGGATCGCCATCACGCAGGGCTTCATCAATCGCCCGCTCTCGCGAAGATTCAGTCCTGAGCAGATCGTGAGCGTCTCGGCATTCACCCTCGCAGCCGCACTCCCCTTTCTGCTG
>CAYOLJ010000043.1:0-9508 GCA_964404805.1 uncultured Candidatus Peribacteria bacterium | reverse complement strand
TCACCAGCAGTATTGCAGATTGCTGTCGGTACTCGACACCAGTCATCAACGGCGAGACAGGAGAAATCTTCTGTAGAGATGGCGAGTTGCAGCCCGATGGTCAATGTCGTAATTGCGATGCCTGCTACAGCAGCAGTCATTCGTCCCGCTCCTCTGCTGCCAGCCACTCACGTCAGTGTGGCAACGGTCTGCTCGAGATCGGCGAAGACTGTGACAATGGCAGTATCTGTGAGGCAGGTGATTTCACGGGCAATCGCTGCAGTCGCAATAGTGACTGTACTGCCTTCCGCGGTCCGTGTCTTGCAGGTGCGTGTTCCGCCAAGCCGGCAGTATTCTGCTCAGCCGACTTCGACTGCTACGAGGAATACCCGTGCGTGTTCGACTCGGCCTCTGATCCCACTTGCTCTCTGCAGTGTAAACGGATCACCAGTTCCTCCCGCTCCTCCGCGTACGTGCAGTCATCAGCATCGTCTTATTCCTACTCCTATTCTTACTCTTCCAGTAGCACTTCTCCCTTCTGCGGCAATGGCGTGCTGAATTCCGGAGAGGAGTGTGACGACGGCAACCTGTGGGATGGTGACGGCTGCGACCGCTTCTGCAGCATTGAAGTACCGCGTGTGTGCGGCAATAACCGTGTGGAATCGCCGGAAGAATGTGACGATGGCAACCGCGCTGCCGGTGACGGTTGCTCCCCCTCCTGTACACGCGAGCAGAGCTTTGCCTTCTGCGGCAATGGCATCATTGAATACCCTGAAGAATGTGACGACCGCAATACAATCAGTAGCGATGGATGCTCGGCCTCCTGTCAGATCGAGCGCCCGTGGGGAAGTTCGAGCTCGGTTTACATTCCTGGCACCTACGTCTGCGGGAACAATATTCTCGAACCCGGAGAGGAGTGTGACGATGGCAATCAGATGATCGGCGATGGCTGCAATGCTTCGTGCCGCAAAGAGCCTTCTACTGGCTTACCTGTCTGTGGTAACGGCCTCCTAGAAATCTATGAGCAATGTGACGATGGCAATCTACAGGCAGGTGACGGCTGCGATCCATCATGTCGCATCGAAACCACGATAATCACCGGAACAGAAGACTGCGGCGATGGTTTCCTCAATTCCGGCGAGGAGTGTGATGATGGCAACAGGCGTGACTTTGATGGCTGCAGTGCCACGTGCTTCCTTGAGAAGGGCACCTGCGGCGATGGCATCATTCAAAAAGCTCTCGGTGAGCAGTGTGAGCCTTCTGTGCCACGTCCCCCCGAAGATTTTGTTCCGTACAGCTGCGGCCCGAACTGCCGCTTCACGCTGAGTTTCTGTGGTAACGGACTGCTCGATCCGGGCGAGGAGTGTGACGCCGGTTCTCGTCTGAACAGCAACGCGCCTGACTCTCTCTGCCGCTCCGATTGCTCCCGACCTCGGTGTGGCGACAGGGTTATGGATAGCGGCGAACAGTGCGATGACGGTAATGCAACGAACGGCGATGGCTGTGATCGATTCTGTCTGCGCGAAGGCGGTGCCTCAACGACAGCAGTCTGCGGCAATAGTCGACTTGAGGTCGGTGAACAGTGTGACGATGGCAACCGTGCCGTGGGTGATGGTTGCTCTGCCGATTGTCTGCTTGAAGTTCCCGGTGGCGGTTCTCTCATCGGCGGTAAGCCGGGGCAACCAGGACAACAGGGAGGCCCAGCCGTGGGTGGCATATCCTCTCCGGCTTCGCAATTCGCCATTCTCCGTGCCTACTCACTCGCCACGTCGCGTTCGCAATCGATTCCAGGGCAAACCGGGCCAGCCGCTGTCGCAGTGATGGCAGCAGGCGCTGCAGCAGGATTCTCTTGGATGCGTCGCAAGCGCAAACGGTGACCAGTGGCGTTGTCCAATTCTGACTCACCATGACGACATCCTCTTTCCTCCGGCGCATCCTTCTCCCGACTGTCGTGTTAGGAGCGCTCGTCGGCGTTCTCACATGGGAGCCTCCACAGGTGCCTCACTGGCAGGCACAGGTGACGAGTTCCACTTCATCCACCGCGACCGGTTCAGCAATAAGCTCACTCTCATCACTGTCCTCCACAGGGGCTGCCCTCAGCTCTTCGAGTGTGTCGGTCGTCTCGTCAGCGCCCTCCACAGTGTCGTCGTCGTCTTCTTCATCCATACCAGTGGTCACACAAAGCTCCTCCGCGCGATCAATCGGTCCGGGCGGGGTGATCGGACTTGAAGCTGGTCTCTGTGCACAGGTGAAACCCGATCCCGATACCGGCCAAAAACTCGTGTATTGCTGCTTAGACGAGGGTTTTATTTACCAAAAAGAGGCCACTCAGCAGGAATTTGAGGCATTCGTTGCGGTGCTGAAACAGATAGAGACAATGTCAGCCGCAGATGCCAAACCCATCTTCGAGGCTCCCTACGACGGCAGTATTCACAATAAGTATGGATGGACAACGCTGTGCGGTAATCAGATTCCCTGTGATGTGTGTTCACAGGATCATATCTGTGGAAACAGTGTGATCGAAGCGGACGAAAAGTGCGATGACGGCCCGCGCAATTCCAATGAAACCCCCGACACGTGTCGATTAGACTGTACCATGCCAAAGTGCGGTGACAACGTGATTGACCGTCAAAAGAGTGAAGAGTGCGATGACGGTAAATTTAACGGCAATCAGCCAAATCACTGCAGAATTGATTGCAAACTCCCCACGTGTGGCGACAGCATCATCGATTCCCTCTACGGAGAGTCATGCGACTCAGGAGACGACAACTCTGATACCGACCCTAATCGCTGTCGAACGGACTGCCAAGCTCCGCACTGTAGTGACGGCGTGAAAGATTCTGCTGAAGAGTGTGACGATGGTAATCGTGCGGACAATGACGGCTGCTCCTTCTACTGCCAATCGGAGCAACGACAGCAGGCGAGCTCTTTTGCACCATCGGCGTGGTGTGGCAACGGCCTGCTCGAGGCCGGCGAGCAGTGTGACAATGGCCCCGATAACGCGAATATCCCCAACCAATGCCGGCAGAATTGCGTGTTCCCACGCTGCGGCGATAACATTAAAGATGCCGGTGAAGAGTGTGACGACGGAAATATGGCCAATGGCGATGGATGTTCTGTGCAATGCACGCGCGAACTCGCACTCTCTCTCACGAATGTCTGTGGTAATCAGATCATTGATCCTGGTGAGGAGTGTGATGCCGGTACCGGCAATGCCAATATCCCTGATCACTGCCGTTTCAACTGCCGTTTCCCCATTTGCGGTGACGGCATCAAAGATACAAGTGAGCAGTGCGATGATCGTAACCACACCGACGGAGATGGCTGCACCATGGATTGCTTCAGTGAATTCTGTGGTGACGGATTGAGAGAAATGGGTGAAGAGTGTGATGACGGCAATCTCATCAGTGGTGATGGCTGCAGCCGCCTGTGCCAGAAGGAATCGGGTGGGGCAGTTTCGCCTCTCAGCATGATGAGCGGCACACTCGTCCCCCTCAATCGTCCTCCGCTCCGTCCTGCTGCCTCCAGTGCTTCATCAGGGTTGTCTGTGAAATCTTCACAAGCCTCATCCAGTTTCAATACCGCGACTGCGCAGGTGATTCCGTTCCCCACAGGCAACTCCACAGATTCGACTCTTCCTATCTCTACGTACTACTACCCGCAACAGACACGGCAGACATCTGTTCCGTATGGCCCTCTCAACGATACCGGTCCTGCCACTTTAAGCATCGTCGCCATGGGAGCAGCTGCAGGACTGGCATGGGCACGGCGAAAGCGCAGACTGTAACATCCACCACTTATACCGTTCATCACATCATCAATAATTCGTCGCGAAGTAGTGGGTGTCTTCCGGGACCCACCGCTGGCCGCAGGTCCCCCAGAGGGAAGCGACACCGCTTAAGGGAAAAGAGATCACATGAGAAAAACCGTCCGAAGGTCCCCGTGGGAAGGTTTGTCTCTCATGAAATTACCACCTCCCTCCTGCGCCTCCTCCGCCGAAGGATCCTCCACCGAACCCACCGAATCCCCCTCCTCCGCCAGATCCAAATCCCCCACCACCCCATCCACCCCACTTACCTCCACGACCACGCTTGCTCGTGCGAGCACGGTAAGTCTTAGAAGCGATGAAATCGATCAGCAGCCCCAAGAAAAAGAGCGCCGGAATGCTCCACCACCACGAGAAAACAATAACAAACCCAAGACCACTCACTGCTCCCAGTACTCCACCCAGCCACCACGATTTTGAGCGACCGAGGAAAGCGATGAGCCACTGTAAGAGAAGAATCCCGAAAAAGAAGAGAAACCCTGCCGCTGCTCCCGGTCCACCCGATCCTGCATCGTATCGGTCCGCTGTGTATTCGCCTCCAATGTGCTTCTCTAGCGCCGTAATGCCTGCCTTCAGACCTCCTGCATAATCGCCATCGCGAAATTCGGGGAGGATCTCTTCTTCGATGATGCCCTTGGCCACGATATCCGGCACGGCTCCTTCGAGCCCGTAGCCTGTGGCGAGAAAGAGCTCGCGATCGGTGTACGCCACGAGAAGAAGGATGCCATTGTTGTTCTCTTTCGTTCCCACGCCCCACTTGCGTCCCACTTCAACAGCCACATCGGCAATGGGCTCCCCCTCGAGAGAAGGTACAATGAGAATGGCAATTTGATTGCTGGTTTGTTGCTGGTACACACGTAGCGTCTCTTCCAGCTCTACCTGCTCCGTACTCGAAAGAACACTGGCCGTATCGGTCACATACCCGTCATTCGGCGGTACGTTGAAGGCTTCAGCCCCTTGTACGAATCCGAAGACCGCAATGACGCCGGTGAGGCCGGCGAGGGCGACGCGAAAGCGCATCAGAGTGTGAAATCAACGGTGGGAGCGACATCTGCACCTTCAATGGCTTCGAAGGGCGTTTCTTGAGCAAAGCCGAAGATGCGTGCCAGCACCGTTGCCGGGAACCGCCGAATCGCCACGTTGTACTGCCGCACCGCGTTGTTGTAATCCCTTCGAGCTACAGTAATACGATTCTCGGTGCCTTCGAGCTGCGTCATGAGATCACGGTAGGCTTCGGTGGCCTTGAGCTCAGGATACGCCTCGACAGTCACGAGTAACCGCGCGAGAGCTGATTCCATGCCCTGCGCCGCGGCAAGCTGGTCACCGCGCGATCCGGCATTCAGCCACTGCGTGCGTGCCTCGGTCACTGCCGTAATGGTGGATTGCTCGAAATCCGCTGCACCTTTGACCGTATTGACGAGATTCGGGACGAGGTCGATACGACGCTGGTAGGTCGTCTCTACTTGAGCCCACGCGTTCTTCACGTTCTCTTCCTGCCCGATGAATCCGTTGTAGCCCGCCCACGCCCAGCCAATAACGACAATGAGGACGACGAGAAGCGCAATGAGCCATGGTTTCTTAATCATGCGTTGAGGGGGAAAACAGAGGGAGTATAACAGAATGATGACTATCGCCATGACAGAAAGTTTTGGTGTATCCTATACGTATCCGGGGCGTAGCTCAGTTGGCTAGAGTGCCTGCTTTGGGAGCAGGAGGCCGCGCGTTCGAGTCGCGCCGCCCCGACCATCCATCTTCGTTCCTTCGGAGCTACGCCGTGATAGGTTCTCTTGGACAACTTCTATGAGGCGCGATGAGAAGTTTATCCCGAGCGCAGCCGAGGGAAGTCGCGCCGCCCCGACCAGCATTTCCAGACATATGACAACAATCTTCATCTTTCACGGCGTTGGAGGAAATTCCAAAGAAAATTGGTTCCCGTGGCTGAAAAAGCAGCTGGAAACGGAACAATGCCGCGTCGTTGTTCTGGACCTTCCTCATTCGGACCATCCTGATCTTACGGAATGGTCTGACTATTTTCGTCAGTACGAGGAGCTCGTAGACGAGCAGACGATCTTCGTAGGGCACAGTTTGGGCGGAGCATTCGCCCTGCGCCTCCTCGAACGAATGCCAAAACCCATTCGTGCCTGCTTTCTCGTCGCACCCGTTTGGGGCGTGATGGGCAATCAATTCGATCCCCAGATGGAAACATTCACCGTGCCTCCCTACGATTGGAAGACGATACGAAAAAACTCCAAACAATTTTCCGTCCTTCATGCCGATAACGATCCATTCATCAAACTGTCGCAAGCCGAAGAGCTGGCCAAGCACATCGACACCGAAGTGACGCTTGTGCGTGGCGGCGGGCACCTCAATGCAAATGCCGGATATACCGAATTCCCATTCCTCCTAGAAAAAATCACCGCTACCGCGTAAATCGCCGCTCAAAGTCGACCTTCTGATACACCGTACCCGACTGCAGTTTCTCTTTCTCATCTTTCTGGATCTGCTCTTCTTTCTCCCACTTTACTTTGTGGGCACACCAATTACCGAACCGCTGCGCGGTGAAGACGACCTTCCCCTTGCTAAGGCACCAGTCAATGCAGCGATCCACCTCGGCGGTCATCCCCTGCACACGACCGTAGTAGCGATGCACTGTGAGATAGAAATGTTTCGGCTCGCATTTCTGACACTTCAAACCCACGAGAGCACAGGCATCCTTAGCGTGCTCTGAGATCTTCTCAGCAAGGCTGATCTCTGCGCTCGTCAGTTCGATTGGCATAGTGCCGCTCAATAGTAGGCAAAGCACTCACGCGAAACAAGCTTTGAGACACGATGTTTCTTAAGTTGCACAGTGAGTTAGACGCTCCGTTACTCCGCTTTGTTTCCCCACTGAGAACAAGTGACATTGCGTCGAACGATAGTACAATCCAGAGTCAATACGTTCCCCCTTCTCACATGAAACGTTTGCTCGCTTCGTTCTTCCTCACAGCTCTGCTTAGTACCCTCACGCTGCCTGCTCTCGCGGCAACGTTCAAAACGGGCGAAACGGTGAAGCTCCCAGGTCCACTCAATGACAATGCGTACGTCGTTGGTGGCCAGATAACCATCGATCAACCAATACGAGGAGATTTAATCGCGCTGGGAGGCAACGTGCTTGTGAAGACTTCCGTTGCCGAAGATCTCTTCGCTGCAGGTGGCACTGTCTTCATCGACAGCACAGTCGGCGGTGATTTGCGCGTGGCCGGAGGAAATCTCGTTCTTCATGGCACGGTTGGTGGCGATCTCCTGGTGGCAGGCGGCTCGATTACACTTTTGGACGGCTCTTCGGTGAAGGGTGACGTCGTCGTTGCTGGTGGAAATATTACGATCGGCGGCACAGTGGGTGGAAACGTTCAGGTGCGCGGCGGACAGGTGCGTTTGGGGAGCATCGTGAAAGGCGATATCGACATTCAGGCGGAGGACATCACGATTAGGAACTCTGTCGATGGTTCCGCCCTACTCGTGGCGAAGACCATTACACTCGATCCCGGCGCCAAGCTCATGCGTGACGTGCGCTACTGGAGCCAGAAGGGTGATCAGCAATTTGCCGATACAGGGACGCAAATCCGCGGCAAAGCCACGTACGATGCTGATCTTCAACTGTTCAAAAGTAAGAAATTTGATAAGAAAGCGGCTGGCGCGGGCATCCTCGCGGCGATCATCGGTGTAGGCGGATTCCTGCTGTTGTCGTCAGCACTTATCATTCTGCTCTTAGTCCTGCTCACAAAGACCTTCTTTACCGATGCAGCCAAGTTCCTCTCGAAGAAAACGTGGACGAGTTTCTTGTACGGATTCCTCTTCTTTGCAGCTGTGCCCGTGGCGGCCTTCCTCTTCTTGATCTCTGTTATCGGCATTCCCATCGCACTCTTTATCTCTGCGATGTACTCGTTTGCGATCGTCTTCGCCAAACCTCTAACAGCCATCGTGCTCACACGCACCGTGGAGCTGAGGTACAAATATAAGTGGGGCAAGCCCATGATCATTCTCTTGAGCGTGCTCTTCTACGTGGCCCTCAAGATCGTATCCCTCATACCGGTTGTCGGCTGGATGATCTGTCTCGTGACCATCCTCTTCGCGTACGGCGCAGTGATGGCCACCAAGTGGTCCAAGATACAGAAAGTACGATAATCAGCCTTTTTAAGAGAAGGGGCGGGTCACTCCCGCCCTTTTTTTGTACATCAATCCTGTCGTAGATGATGCAACGCAATCCCAGACGCCACAGCCACATTGAGGGATTCCTTCGTGCCGTGCATGGGAATGTGCACGATCGCATCGCAGAGTTTGAGAAGTTCCTTCGGAACGCCTAGTACCTCGTGCCCGACAATCAGGCAGACTTTCGTAGGTGATTCGAACTTCTTGAGATCCACGGCTCCCCTCGCCTGCTCCAGCGCCACAATGGTAAATCCGCGCTTCTTGAGTTTCAGAATCGCTTTCTTCGGATCTTCGCACTGTTCCCATGCGACATGTTCTTCTGCGCCCAGTGCGGTCTTGCTGATCTCGCGCCGCGGGGGCACCGCCGTGTAACCGGTCAGATAGATTCTTTCGACATCAAAGGCATCGCTCGTACGAAAGAGCGACCCCACATTCCAGAGAGAGCGGATATTGTGCGCGAGGAGGACAGCACTGCGAGCCATGAGAATGTTATAGCAGAATTGCGGGACTTATTCTTCATCATCCCTCTCCCTTACCCTCCCCCGCAGGGGGAGGGAAGATCCTGTCAGGAAGATTTGCACTCCCAAAAATATCGGTCACCTCACAAATACAAAGGCCTCCCCTCTCCCATTAGGGAGAGGGGCTTACGTCATCCTCTCCAACGAGCTCGCGTGGGGATTACAGAAGACCTCCAGCACGTCGCGCTGCAGAAGCTCCTGCTCTGGTACCCCCCTACAAATGTAGCAGATACCTGTTTCACTCCCCTTTCCCAGTGCCGCACCGCCCGTGTCGGGCTCGTCTCTGCGCAGGAGCACGGTTGCATTGGCCAGGGGCGACGAGTCGCTCTTGAGGAGCTGCTTCGCATCACTGTCCCATCGGTAGAATGTGCCGTCTTGTCGCACCACGGCCGTCTCTTTATTGGGATTGAAGAACGAGAGCCGTGCGAGCAGTTCTTCGGGCTTGGCCTTACCGAGCGCAATGTACTTGAGCTGGAGGAGCTTGAGTGCGGGAACGCTGCGGTGTGCCGCCTGCTCCACCGTGCGCTCCTCGTTATTGGTGATGATCGTCCCGACGAAAATCTCGACCGGTCGCGGCGCCCTCTCGGGCACATCCCACCCAGCACTTCCCTCTCCCACTGGGAGAGGGGCAGGGAGAGGGGCGCCCCGTCTCTCCTCGATCCACCGCTTCATCGAAGCAAAGTATGGCGTTCCATTCACCGTCCGCTCCGGATGCGGCATAAGGGCAACCACATTGCCGGCAGGATTGCAGAGCCCCGCAATGGCGTACGCAGAGCCGTTGGGCGTTGTCACTGGATCGTCGCTCACCTTCCCCTGAGCATCACAGTACGAGAAAGCCATTTGGTCGTGCTTCTTCAGCTCCTTCCACACATCGTGATCCTTCGTGGTGAAGCGTCCTTCACCGTGGGCAATGGGCAGATGCATGGTTCGACTTCGCTCACCACAAGTAGCCCCTTCCCAACCAGAAGTCGCACAGCGATCCCGCTTGCACGTGGGC
>CAYOLJ010000042.1:0-9927 GCA_964404805.1 uncultured Candidatus Peribacteria bacterium | reverse complement strand
AGCCCTTCCATGTCGTCGAGGAGAGCGTAGATCACATCGTATTCACGCACATTCACACCTTCGCGATCGGCAATGATCCGGGTACTGTTCGGCACCGGCGTGTGGAAAGCCACCACAATTCCTTCACTGGCTGCGGCCATGGAAATGTCACTATCCGTCACCGCGCCAACCGACGCGTGAATGAGCTTCACCGTCACCTTCTCGGTCGTGAGTTTGGCGAGCGATTCTTTGAGCGCCTCGAGTGAGCCCTGCATGTCAGCCTTGAGCACGATTTTGAGGTGTGTCAGCTTGCCCTCAGAAAGTCGGCTGACGAGATCGACGAAGCGCTGGGTCTGTTTGAGATGACGACGTTCCTCCACAGCAGAGAGCAAATCACGTGCAAGCTTTTCAGAAGCGACAACCTGCAGAATATCGCCCACTTCGGGCACCTCGTGGAACCCGGCAACCTGCACCGCATCCGAAGGCCCGACTGATTCGAACCTGCGGCCATGGGCATCGGACATCGTGCGCACCTTGCCCAACGTGCAACCACAGACGAAGGATTCACCTTGCTTGAGCGTTCCTGCATTCATGATCACCGTAGCCAGCGGACCCAATGAAGGATGCAGGTGGCTCTCAATCACCGTCGCAACGGCAGAGCGGTTGGGGTTCGCTTTAAAAGCGTGAATCTCAGAGAGCAGGACAATCGAATCGAGCAGATCCGAAATCCCCATCTTCGTCTTGGCAGAGCACTGTACAAATGGCACCTCCCCACCCCACTCCTCAGGTTGAAGCCCCTGTGCAGCGATCTCACCCATCACACGCTCTACGTTCGCTCCCTCCTTATCCATTTTGTTGAGCGCGACGAGAATGGGCACACCCGCCTCCTTTGCATGATCGATAGCTTCAATCGTTGTCGGCTTCACTCCTTCGTCAGCTGCTACCACGATTACTGCGATGTCGGTGACCTGTGCACCGCGAGCACGCATAGCTGTGAACGCCTCGTGACCGGGCGTGTCGAGGAACGTAATTTTGTGCTCCTCGGTAGAGCCTGCGGAAACATGTGTCACCTGATACGCACCAATATGCTGAGTGATACCTCCTGCCTCCCCTCCTACTACATCTGTTTCGCGAATAACATCGAGAATCGACGTCTTGCCGTGATCCACATGCCCCATCACCACGACCACCGGAGGGCGCTTGATCATATTTTCAGGTTCATCTTTGAGGAGCTCCTGCAGATTGCGGCTGAAGAGATCTTCGGCAGAGGCTGACTCCTCCTGCTTTGTAACCGCCACGCCGAGCTCCGTTGACACCACAGCAGCCGTATCGTAATCAATGGATTGTGTAATCGTCGCAAGCACACCGTTCTTCATAAGTGCCTGAATAAGTTTCGGCACCTGAATGCCAGTCTTCTCGGCAAGTTCCTTGACGGTAATCTGTGACGGAAGCTGCACTGTGCCATCCTTCTTTTTAATTTGTTCCTGAAAGGCAGAGGAGATATCTCGCTTCTCCGTTGTTCCGCGCTGACTCCTGTCTAAAGACCGACGCTTGGGAGCACGCCTGTGCTCAAGTGCCTGCGCCTCACGGGCAATGGCTTCGCGCGAGACGTCGTCGAGTGTGAGTTTACGAAGGACATTCACGCTACCCTTGGACGGCGCTTCATCCTGCTCACTAGGAGCCTTTTCTGCAGGCGCTTCGGCAGAAGGCATCGGGGCTTCCGCCGTCATGGTCGTCTTCTCGAACAAGTCCTCATCGGAAGGAGACACGCCCATGAGCGCATCAATGTCGACATCTTTGCCGTACTTGCGTGCAAGAAATCGAATGATGCCCTGTGCGAGGGTGTCAGAGACTTCACGATCCGTGGGCTTGACCCCAAAGTTCACCTGCTCCAGCTCGTGGCGCAGTTGTTGACCGGTCATACCCAATGCTTTTGCAACCTGTACAAGCCGCATAGAGCGTAGAGAAAAGCCGCTTTCAGTGTAGCGGGGATGCGCGAGAAAGCGAGAGAAAGCGAGAGAAAACTCCCCCTCTTCACTTCGTCTGATTTCCTTTTCCTTCTGACGACTCGGTCGTGTACTTCTTCGGTTTCTTCTTTCCGCTCAATTCCTCCACAATATCGAAGGAAGATCCCACCGTGCGCGGCTGTTCTGTAGGAGGGGTCTTTTGCTTCTGTTGTTCTGCAGATTGTTTCTCCTTCGAAGGAGGAGTGGATGGCGCAGCGGGCGCATGTGCACGTTCTGCAGTAGGAAGATGCTCCGTCTGCTCACGCTGTCGTGTCATGCCCTCACGAATCTTCTGCACCGCCTCGAGCGTGGCGATCTGGAAGTTCGAAGCAGCAGGCAAGCGGAACCCGGCCGCGCGGGGATGTCCGCCACCTCGAAAGAGTTGTGCCGCTAGCATATTCGCATCGATGGCCGGCGAGGAGCGCAGACTTGCTTTGATCTCACCATCTTCCATCTCTACAAAGATGACATGCACGTCGGCATCGGGAATGGTGGAAATGAGTTCATCGAGAATGCCCGAGACCTCCTTACTCTGCGCACCCATCTCAGAAAGATCCTCGCGACTCACAATCGACCAGGCGATTTTGGCCTTGTTATCGATCTGAATGCGATTTAAGGCGCGTCCCCAGATCTTGAGCGTCGTGAGGGGCTTGGTCTTGTAGATATTCTGGATGATCTCCTGTTGCCGGGCTCCCAGATCCAGAAGCTCTGCAGCCACCTCGAGCGAACGCGGTGTGGTGTTGGGATTCTGAAAGCTGCGCGTATCCGTAATGAGCCCCGTGAGAAGGAGTGTGGCCAGATCACCCGTGATCTTCTCGCGCCAACCCGGCACGTGCATGAACCAGTGGTAGAGCACCTCGGTGACGCTGGCCGACGTCGTGTCGATGAGCTGGAGCTGCCCGTAGCGCGTATTGGAAATATGGTGATCGATATTGAGCATGGGCACTGAAGAGAAAAGATCCACGTGCTGCAAGTAGAGAGATCCCAAGAGCGGCAGGTCTGCCGTATCCACGACGATAATGAGATCGTAGTGCTGCTCCCCTTCACCGAGAGAAATCTGCTGCGGTCGAATGTGTCCATTTCTGGGAGAAACGATGATGTTCACGCGATGATCCTCCACGGTGTAGCGCAACTTATCGACCTCCACTCCCTCCTCCAGATTGATCGTAATGATGAAATTCTGAGAATCCATCAGCTCACCCTCTATGCGATCAAACCCAGGAAGGAACTGTAGGGATTCCGGCGGCGAATCGGGGCAGACGACTGTGACATCCTTGCCAAGCGCCCGAAACAGCTGGAAGCACGAGAGAGCACCCGAGAGGGCATCAGGATCCACGTTGGCGTGGCAGACCACGAGGATGCGCTGGTGCTCCTCTATGGCTCTGGTGGCCGCTGATAGCTCTTGTGGGGAGAGACTCATGTTAACTTAGTATTGTAACACAATTTATAGTTTTTATCAACTCCTCCCTTTCGCCGTTCCTTTAAGCCTGGCATGGGCATAAGGGGCGTATGGAAGCACAAAGCTCCACTCCTGACAAGAACTCAGGAAGGACAACTGAGAAGGAATGTATGTGGTCGGGGCGACAGGACTCGAACCTGCGACCTCTTGCACCCCATGCAAGCGTTCTAGCCAACTGAACTACGCCCCGAAGATGATGATTGAACCAAAGAACTGTGACACACGGAGCCAACTGCCTGCCCACCGAAGCCTTGGCGAAGGTGGGAACTACGCCCCGATGGCGGGCACTATAGCATGGTAGACTTTTACGCGATGGAGAATCTCGATCAGAAAATCCTCGATATCCTAGAACGCAACGCGCGCGTGGAGGCCGACAAAGCATGGGAACTGAGCTGGACGAGGCGGCTGCTCATCACCGCCCTTACCTACGGCATCGCCCTGCTCTTTCTGTGGCTCATTGAAAATGACCGCTTCTGGCTAAACGCCGGCGTGCCAGCTCTTGGCTATCTGCTCTCCACCTTCTCGCTACCGTGGATGAAACGATGGTGGATCCGGCGCTATCAGACTTCGCATCAATGAACAGAAACACATACCGGAACAAAACAAATACACAAAACAGACGTATAGCAGTAATGAGTAACTACAAGTAATCCAGCTGTTCGATGAAGGAGGTTTACTGTTAGGAGGGTAAAGGGGGCAAATGGGGGCTTAGGGAACCGAACAAGGTGCCCTAGCCCCCCACAAAAAATAGATTCATACTTCCTTTAAACGAGGGAATGATCTCTTTCTTTGTCGCGACAAAGGTGGAAAAACCTCAGAATGGAGAAACATACTTCGCCCTCGCTCCCAGTTCCTCCTCTATCCTGAGGAGTTGGTTGTACTTACACGTTCGTTCCGCACGGTTGAACGTCGTCTTGATCTGGCCTGCGCCAATTGCCACGGCGAAGTCTGCCATAAAGGGGTCTTCCGTATCCCCTCCTCTGTGGCTGACCACAGCGGTCCACCCTTGTTCCTGCGTTAAACGCGCAGCATCGACCGTCTCACTCACAGATCCAATCTGATTGAGCTTGATGAGAACGGAATTGACCGCATCCTTTTTTATCGCTTCACCGATCCGTTCAACATTCGTCACCAAAAGATCATCACCCACAAGTTGGATGCTGCCGCCAAGCTTCTTCTTCATAGCCTGAAAGCCATCCCAATCATCTTCACCGTGACTATCCTCGATACTCACAATCGGGTAGCGTTTCGTCAACTGCACATAAAGCTCGGTCAGTTCTTCTGAACTGAGCTTGCCACCATCCACCACGTACACCACCCCATCCTTCACAAACTCAGAAGCAGCAGCATCCAGTGCAAGGACAATCTCTCCACCATAACCTGCCTCCTCAATTGCCTTCGCAATGTAATCGAACGCTTCTGCACATTTATTCAAACGCGGAGCACACGCCCCCTCATCACCTACAGCAGTGACCTGCCCATCTGCCTTCAGGATCTTCTTGAGCATGTGATACGTCTCCACGCCAGCACGAACTGCTTCCGAAAATTTCTTGAATCCCGTTGGCATGATCATGAACTCTTGAAATGCTAAACCTGCATCTGAGTGGACACCCGCTTCGATCACCACAGCCATCGGTACAGGAAGGAGTGTTGGTTTTTCAAGACCGTACTGATCAGCCAACGACTCATACAGTGGTCTCTTTTCCGAAACCGCACGTGCTTTGCACGTAGCAATGGAAACAGCAAGTATGGCATTGCCGCCAAGCTTTGCTTTATTAGGTGTTCCATCGAGCTCGAGCATCATTCCATCTATGACACGCTGGTCAGATGCATCTTTGCCTTTAAGCTCTGGCTCAATACTATCCCGTACATTCGCCACAGCTTTCAGCACCCCTTTCCCTTGATACACCGACTTGTCACCATCACGTAATTCGAGAGCTTCATTTTTTCCTGCTGAGACACCGGAAGGAACAGATGCTCGTCCAAATGACCCATCATCAAAAGTGCAGTCCACTTCGATAGTGGGATTCCCGCGGGAGTCGAGGATCTGGCGTGCGTGTAGTGATTGAATCGTCGGCACAGAAAGAAGGGAAAGATGCCTGCATCCTAACACAATCTCCTAACCCTATCTCCTCCGTCGTGCCCGCTCATGCAGCACCGCCGTGTACCCCGCGAGCATAAGGAAGATGAACGCACCCGCTTCAGGACCGGACGATGGCAGCTTCGCAGGCATGGTCTTGGAGTCCTTGAGCTCTGTCCCATCCGATTTGGCCTGGAATGAGGGCATGAGTGCAGTTGAGAAAAGTGAGCTGGAGGCATTCTGCATACGTTGCTCGCGTGCCTCCTTGCGCTGATCTTCTGCCTGCCTCAGTTTCTCGCGCCACTTCTCCTCGCCCGCATCACTCGAGGCGCTGAGATTCTGTTGCGTGGGCAAACTGCCAACGAGTCGCATACCGAGGAACTCTGTGCCTTCGAGCTGGCGAAGCCACTCCCCTCCCCAGAGCATAGAGGCGAGTTCACGATCCCAGTGCATCGTGCGCTCACTCGCCAAGGCTCCGCCCACGAACGGGATGAAAGCCAGGAGCAAGAGTGTCACTCGTGGAACACGGCGTCGCACCACCTGCAGGCAGTAACTCAAAAGCAGGATGAATGCGATCGTCACGGCAGGGAGTGTCCAGCCCCATGTGTACCAGCTCACGAGCAGGAGAAGACGCGGGAACTCGAGTGCGATCACCTCAATCGCCAACCACAAGAGCAGCATGAGCGCCGGAAACCAATGCAGTAGACGAAACGAATGATCGGCACGGCGGCGCTTGAAGAGTGCGAACAGCGAGAGAGGATAAATGACGGAGAGGACAAAGAGAATCGCCCACGGCACCGCGCCTGCCGGCAGATCGGGGAGCGTAGGCAGGAGGAGCCCCGTGAGGAGGATGAGAACGCCGAGGAGGAAGACGAGAAAAGTTTCCGTAGCGTGTTTGAGGGGCATAAAAGGGGTTGATCCTCTCGAAGGAGGCCTACGCTGTCAAGTTCCTTGAACACCAAACGAGATCGCCAGAGGATTGACGATTGTCGAATTGTCCATCGTCGATATGCCCGATCTCCTCCGATTACTTCTTTTTCCGCGGCAGGTAGCGATCTCGCGGATCATCTGAAACCTCTGTGGGAAGCTTTTCGTAGTAGCGCATACGAAACAGGCGCATCTGCACACCGATGAACAGCGCAAGCAAAATTCCCCACACCACCCACCAGAGCCGCATAGCGAGAAATCCCACTCCTTCAACCCGCGAGACGACGAACACGATGCCCGTGACACCGAACCACAGCGCGGCAGACGGCCAAGAGCGGCTGAGCTTCTTCATGACCGGATTACGCATGCTGCGACGCCAGAACCGCAGTGTGAATGAGAGCACAATCAAAAGGGCACTCATCATCAGGAGTACCTGCATGCTGGAGCTGCTGTAGTACGCATTGCCGGGGTTCGGCCAGACGAGGTAGATGAAGAATGATTGCAGAGCTTCCATAAAAAAATGGGAAATCAGTCGTTGTCAGAGGACTTCTTACCTGAGCGGCCTTTGCGCCCGAGGAGTTTGCCGGCAAGCGCACGGACGAGTGCTTCCTGCTCACGTTCGTGGATCGTACGTGCTGGACGGATGAGCAGGTAGAGGAAATACCCGATACCCGGCAGAAGTGCCGTGAGCACGATACAGAGAGCCATGTACCAGAATGAGTGCGTGCGCAACAGGATGTCACGCGTAACGAAGAAAACGAGGAAGATGACAATCGCACCAATCAGGAGCAACCCTCCCTGTACCGCCCGCAGGAGCGGATCGGCCGAAAGAAAGAGGAGAAACGGATCGAAGAAAGACTGTAGTGGAGCGAGAAGCTGCATAAGTGGAAGGTGATTATAAGTGCGGATACCGCCGCCGGTGGACCACAACGTACACGATGGTGGCAAGAAGCGCCAGCACTGCGAGGAACTGGCTGAACCGCAACTCATGAGTCTCGAGTGGCAGCTGCGAACGGAGAATTGCATAGCCACCGAACACGAAGAGAAGCAGCCCCTCGAAGAGCAGGAGCATGCGACGCGAGAGCATGAGTTCCACGGCAGCAAAGACCCCGAGGCTTACGAACAGCGAAACAAGAATGATAAAGTCGACTGTGGTGGCGAACACGGGAATGGTGAAATCTCCCCGAAAGTACTCGATCAGAAACGTCCCCACGCTCGCGCAGATAATCCCGATGAGCGTTTCGGTGCCGGCACGTTTACTGTACTTGCGAATGACGAGGAGTAGGAACGCAAGAAACAGCGAAAAGAACGCGTAATAGAGCTGTACCGGATGAATGGGAACGGCGTAGCGCACACTGATCGTGTCGTACGTTACGCCCCAGAGCACATCTGTCGGTTTGCCGTAGGCGTGACCCGCGAAGAAAAGACCCAACCATCCAAACGCCGAACCGAGCGCCGTAGCCGGCAAAAGCACATCCAGCCACTGCAAAAATGTGGCACGGTGCGTGCGCGTCGCCCAGAAGAGAACGATACCGATGCCGATGGCTCCGCCGAGAAAGCTGAATCCTCCATCCCAGATGATGAGGATGCGCAGCCAATCATTCCAATACACGCGATACTGCATAATAATGGCGAACAGTCTGCCGCCCAACAGGAACGCACCAAGATAGATCCACGCGTGATCGCGAAAGTGCTGGAGTGAAAGATGTGCGCTACTCGCCAATCGCAAAAAGAATTCTGTCGAGACCCAGATACCGACAAGCAGGAACACGACCGAGGTCCAAACGAGAAAAGGTCCGAAGGGGAACGCTTGAAACATCGAGAAGCAGAGTACCAGAGACTGCTATAGTGCGCACATGATGACCCTCCATCCTTCCCGAACAGGAGAAGTGAGCATTATCCTGTCTGCTGTGCTCTGGAGCACATTCCCCGTCATCACCATCTTAAGCCTTGGAACGCTCTCTCCCCTCTTTTCTGCTGGGATCAGCACGCTCTTCGCGAGCGTGTTCTTCGCGGGGCTACTCACACTAAAGAAGGAATGGCCGCTCCTGCGCAAACACGAAGCATGGAAGGATATTCTGCTCACGACCCTCTTCATCGGGGTCGCCTTCTACGGATTCATGTTCATGGGGCTCAAACACACCTCTGCCGGCAACGGTGCCATCTTGAGTTTGATGGAAGTCTTTTTTTCGTTCCTGATCTTAGGGCTCCTGCTGCGTCACGAACCCCTGCTCCCGCACACCGTGATCGGAGGAGCGTGCATGGTCCTTGGCGCACTTTTGGTTCTGCTCCCCAAAGGAACCGGCGGATGGCAGCAGGGCGATCTGCTCATCATCGTTGCCACAGTTTTTGCCCCACTCGGAAACCGCTTCGCCCAACGCGCGAGAAAGGTGGTCACCACCAACGTCATCATGTTTCTGCGCAGCATCATCGGCGGAACATTTTTGCTGCTCCTTGCTTTCTGGCTCGAATCAACGCCCACGCAGAGGGACTTCTTCGGCGCTCTGAACGTTCTCTTAATCAACGGCGTCCTCCTGCTCGGAGTTTCGAAGATCCTCTGGATCGAAGGTATTCACCGGATTCCCATCACCAAAGCCATCTCGATCGAGAGCATTACACCACTCCTGACACTCTTTGTGGCATGGCTCGTTCTGTACGAAACGCCATCGGCCCTGCAGATCAGTGCACTCGTTCCCATCGCAGTGGGCATGGTGCTGCTCACGAAGGCCTCATCTAAGCCGGCAGAAATCACTGCGCGAGAATAGCGTTCTCACTCGATATCCCTCGTACATTCCCTCCACCATGTCCCTCTCACCGATCCGACACGGCGAACTGAATATTCTTCTTTCAACATTGCTCAGCAGCGTATTACCCGTCATCACCATCCTGAGTTTTACGTACCTCGCCCCCCTCTTTTCTGCGGGCTTAAGCACGCTCTTCGCCGGATTGTTCTTCGCCTGCCTACTGACTCTGAAGCGAGAATGGTCACTCCTCCGCAAGCGCCAAGCATGGAAGGATATCCTCCTAGCGACGTTCTTCGTTGGCATTGCCGGATACGGCTGCTTCTTCCTCGGACTCAAATATACAACAGCAGGGAATGCTGCAATCTTGAATCTCACCGAAGTCTTCTTCTCCTTCTTAATCCTGGGTCTCCTGTTGCGTCATGAGCCTCTGCTACCCCGCACGGTGATCGGCGGCGCGTGCATGGTGTTCGGGGCGCTTCTGATTCTGCTCCCCAAGGGAAATGCAGAGTGGCAATGGGGCAATCTGCTCATAATCTTGGGCGCAGCCTTCGCGCCATTGGGAAATCGTTATGCACAACGGGCGAGAAAAGTGGTGTCGACCAATGCCATCATGTTCAGCCGTAGCATTATCAGCGGAGGATGTCTGTTACTCCTCGCTTTTGCCTTCGAACAGACACCAGCGCGCGAGGCGGTGTTCGCATCATCAGTATTCTTGCTCATCAACGGCTTCCT
>CAYOLJ010000041.1:0-9933 GCA_964404805.1 uncultured Candidatus Peribacteria bacterium | reverse complement strand
AGCGACTTTCGGTACGATAGAGAAGCTCCATCACAAAGCTCCTCACTGGATATTTTTTCGGTGGCGGCGCTCCGGTTTTCCGGGCGAATAGTGCAAACGATGGCGCTATCCGGGCTCTTGCCCTACTTCTGTCGGGCGAGAGCCCTCATTTTTTATGTTCTCACCGTCCATGCATCAGCACCGAAAGGAGCTGGTCGCCGAAGAGCAAAACACTGAGGGCGGCACACGCGAGAAAAGGCCCAAACGGTACGGCACTCTTGCGGGTGGCTCTGCGCGTCGTAAGGAGAAAGATTGCCACGACAGCACCGAGCACGTAAGCGAGACCCAGACAGAGTAGTGCGTGAGTGGCGCTACCAAGAAGGAGGCCAATGCCGATACCGAGAATGATATCTCCGCTCCCCATCCACCGGCCTTTGCTTAAGAGCCACTGCGCCGCAAAAAACCCGCCCAAGAGCAGAGCGCCGGCCACCTGAAATCGCCCTAGAGAAACCGCATGTGCTACAGCGAAGAATACGAATGAAAAATTGAGAGCATCGTGAATGGTACGTGTACGAAGATCGATGACGGCAATGAGCAGGAGCAGCCAGAGCGAGAGGGCCAAGAGGAGTGAAGGTAATATCGAGTGCTCGAGAAAAAGGGCAAGGACAAACAGAAGTGAGGATGTACCTTCAACACAGGGATACATCACGCCGATCGTCCGATGGCAATGTCGGCATCTACCGCACAGAAAGATATAACTAAGTAGCGGAATGAGATCACCAACTCCCAGTGTGCGCTTGCACGTTGAGCAGTGTGATCGGCCACCGATATGTTGCCCTTTGGGCACACGAGAAATCAGCACGGTGCCAAAGCTTCCAAAGGTAAGCCCCAGCACTGCGAATAGCACAATCCACGAATACTCAATGGTCACCATTGCTCTCTACTGTAATGGATTGCCCTCTCATCGGGTAGCTCACCCCGATCCGCGCTTTTTGCGCAGGAACATGGCTGACCCAAACGCCACTGCGGCAGCAAGTGTCGTACCAATCCCCGAACTCGGCAGGTTCTCGCCCGCAAGCTTGGCCTGCATCTGCATCTCTGAGCGTGTACGCATAGAAGAGGTAGCATCGGCAACCTTCATCTCTTCTGAGGATGAAGAAGACGAGGATGGCACCGTAGCGGGCTCCACAGAAGACGCTGAGGCCGTTGCCTGAGGCATGACAGCAATAACATCGACATGCGCGATGGAGCTTGAGCTTTCGGCCAGAGGCTGTGTGACCTCTATGCCCTTTGGAGTAATTGCTACCTGCGGGCCCTGTTCCGCGGAGAAGCGTTGATAAATTTCTTTAGCTCTGGCCGCAATGCGATTGAACTGATACTCACTTACTACCTCGTTCACGCGAACTGATCCGGGGTGCTCTGCAGCAATCTGCGACTGGGGCGTAACGATCCATGCAGTGATGACCGGCGCACTGATCTTGTAGGCCTGGTAGAGAAGAAGGGCAACGGCAGCGCCGCCTACTGCCCCGAGCAGTTGCTTGAGCAGAGAGGGCCTCTTGGGTTCAGTGTTTGTGTCCATGAATGAATGGCGAAGAAATCTCATTATTGTAGCACAAAACACCTTTCGCTTCTACGGACTGAAGATGCCTCTGCAGAGAGGAATACTCACGCTCGGTCCTGCAGACTGCTCTTGAAACGCTGCGGATGGAACGCAGGTAGTCGTTCGACTAAGCAGGGCAGATCTTCTGTGCGCACTCCTTTCGGCAATATTTGATCGTATCCAAGTAGGATGAGATCGGGAGCGTTTTCGCGCACAGGCCGAAGGTAGTCGTCGCTATCGCCAAGAATTACCGTTGCCGATGGTATGACATGACTAACTGCCGCCTCTCTCTCTTCTTCTAACTGCATCGGTAATCTGCCTTTGCAGTGTTCCACAGTACGATCGCGAGCAATAACAACTGTAAGATCCCCACGTTTCTGCGCCTCGGTGAGGACGAAGATGTGGCCAGGATGCAGCCGGTCAAATGTACCGAAGACGAGAACGCGCATACGCCACCATGGTGAATCTGAAGCCGGCGAAAAGGAATAGAAGAAAGCCGGCAAATCCACTTACTTCACTAGATCAACAACGTGCAGACGCTTCTCATCCAGGACGTACAGGTGCCCCTCGTCGGCATCGACAAAAAGATCATGCAACGCACCAATTTGGTCTCCTTCGAGCACATACTGCGTCTTGTAGGAGGATTCTCCTGTTCCACCACCATCAGTGGCGACAATGACCCGGGCACCCACAGGATCGAGGAAGTAGATATTCCCTCCGGCAACTTTGAAGATTTTGGTCGTCGTTGAGAGAATCTTCTCTTCTGGCGCATGACGGATGGTGAACGGCTGTACCTCGCCACGGAACAGTTTCACGACCTCGCCTCCTCGCTTCAGAACGAAAACGGGGCCATCAATGGCCATGTCGAGCGCTCCTTCTAGTTTGCCGTTTACGTTGTACTCTGATGGTGCCGCATAGCGGTTACTGAGCCGCTCATATTTGTAAATTTGATTGTTCTCAGGAGAGAGAAGATAGAGGTATCGCAAATAGGTCTTCACATCCTTGCCACTGATCCAGCCTGCTGGATCTTCTGTCTTCATGGTCGTGGGCTGACCACCGACCGTCTCGATAATCCCATTGGTCGATGTCTGAAAAACGATGGTTTGATAACGTGTAAATCCCGCTGCATCGGCAATGGCCTCCTGCGTCGTAATGTGCTGTGGATCATCAATGGAATTGAGGAGGACGCGATAGAGATTCTGCTTGTCGTACAGCGCAAACTCTCCATCGGTCAAACCTACCATCCCCAAGAGCGAAATGTCTGCACTCTTCGCCGATGTATTGACCACGAGACGAGGAGAGAGACGTACAATGTGATTGATTTCTTCTTTCTTTGTACGGATGCGATCCAAGAGGTCCAGTGCCTCGCGTCGATAGAGACCGCTATCATTATTCATCACCTGTTGTGCCTCCTCTTGCGCACGGTCCAACACAAGATTGGCTCCGTCGATGTCTCCGCTAAGTTGACGATTCTCTGCTGTGCGGATTTCTTGGTCGATCTGCCCCATGAGTTGCGTGAGTTCTGCCTTCGTTTTTCCGCGCTCAGACGATGTTGAAAGATTCACCACCACCCAAAGGAGGATGAAGACGGCGAGCGCACCTGCAACAATAAGTAAGTGGGCGCGTCGCTTGCGCTTGGGATTCCTAAGGTCAGCCAGAAATTTCGTCGTCCAGTCGGTCACTTTCTCCCAAAATCGCTGGAAAAATCCTAGAGAGATGAAGGCGCGGCCACGTTCGCCGATACGGGCAACCATCGCCATGCCCACACGGCTGCGCCCGCGGCGATCGCGTCGCTTCGTTAGTGATCGTCCTGTCGAACGTGTAGCCGGCTCACCGATTTTCATCTGCCCTCCGCTCGCATGAAAAACCCCCAAAGCCGCATGCTCCCGCTCTGCCTCAAGTGTATTGACGAGCTCATCGAGCAATTGATCGCCGCGCTGGGCATGCTGTGCCAGCTGCGCTGGTGTTACGGCACGCAGAAGCCGCTGGGTTGAGAGCACTACGGAGTCTCGAGCCTCCAGCCGTCCACTTGCAATATGCACGAAGGCGGGAACCGGCTTGCCGCGTGTGTACTCCGTAATCTGGCTCGCCGCACCGGCACGAACGATGTAGGCCTCCGCGCTGCCCGCATGAGAAACATGCAGTGTCATGTCACGATCCACTATGGACACTATGGCGTGTACGCCTTCGATAGCCCGAGAAAGAATCAGCCCCTTCAGAAGCCCGTTAAGCTCCTTGAGCGCGCCATCTAACCGTTCAGCGGCATTCCCCTCTGTTTCGAGGAGTGCATGCTCAACGATGGTGATGCACTCCTTTTCCGTAGTCTTTGCCTCAGAAGTATCTGCCTCAATTTCGAGTAGCAGACAGACTTGTTCTTTGAGAGAAGAAACAAATGAAAGAGCGACGAGGGAAATGCCCTTCGTCGATTTTGTCATGCCCGTCTGGACCGTGACGTCCATACAGTGGCTCAGGCTACCTTATTTCGCTTAGAAGGGGCAAGCGCCTGTTTTGGAGGAGGGCAGCCCGGGGTTTTTCTGGATTTATCCTTCGATATTGCAAAATTAAAAAATAAAAATTTGTTTATCTGAAGCCAAAAACTCTATGCTTTAACATAGACCTATTGCTTTCTCCCTCCAGAAGACATACAATGAGGGCATCAATTATTCTATTTAGTTTATACCGTTACATGAAAACAGTCAGTGAGTGGTTACAAAAGAAAATTGGGGATCAACCACCGTCCTCTCCTTCCTCTTCTCCTCGCCTGAGTGGCCAGGGGAAATCTCAACGTTCCCAGGGACCCCAGCATCCTCAGGGGTCACAGCGCTCTCAAGGGCATCAGAGTCCTCAGGGACCGCAACATCCCCGGCCTCAGCAGCAATCTCCTCAACGGGATCAGCCTCGGCGCGGAGGGCTTAAGGTGTATCCGCTCGGCGGATTCGAACAAGTAGGTCGCAACTGCTTCGTTATTGAAGTAGATGGAGACCTCTTCATTATCGATTTGGGCTTACAATTTCCTGATGAAGATATGCTCGGCATCGATTACCTCGTGCCGGATATTTCTTCGCTGAAAGGAAGAGAAAATCGCATCAAGGCCCTTCTCTTCACCCACGGGCACCTTGACCATATCGGTGCAGTGCAGCATCTGCTTCCGCAGTTGCATTATCCGCCGATGTACGGAACAAAATTAACCATGGCCTTCGTCCGTAAGCGCCTCGACGAGACGCGTATCACCTCTAAAGCACGCATGAACATTGTTAATTACGGCCAGAAAATTCGCATTGGACGTATCGAAGTGGAATTTCTTCGGGTGACTCATAGTATTCCGGATTCCGCAGCGATCGCTGTGCACACGCCGTACGGAACCATTCTGCATACGGGGGACTTCAAATTTGATTTCACCCCGCAAAATGAGCCAGCAGCAGACTTTCAGCGATTCGCTCAGTTGGGCGAACGCGGTGTTCTGGCAATTGTGGCAGATTCGACTAACGCGACCAAACCTGGCCACAGTAAGAGTGAAAAGGATATCTCTGAGACGCTCCATCAACTCATTCGCGATGCAAAGGGGCGCTTGATCATCTCGACATTCAGCTCACTCTTAAATCGCATGCAGCAGATCATCGATCATGCACGTAAGTACAACCGCAAGATCTTCATCTCGGGCCGCAGTATGGAAACGAACTTCGAGATCGCCCAGAATCTGGGCTACCTTAAGGCACCACGTGGCCTCATCCGCAAGGCGGGACCCGGTATGGAAAAAACTCCTGATCGCGAGACCGTCATTATCACCACCGGCAGCCAAGGTGAAGAGATGGCCGGCCTTGCCCGTATCGGCCTTGGCACACATCGCCATATTTCTGTGAAGCAAGGTGATACCGTTATCTTGAGTAGTAATCCTATTATCGGAAACGAGCGTGCTGTATCGAAGGTGATCAATAACCTTCATCTCAAAGGTGCCATTGTGAAGACAAGCGCGGAACTCGCCCTCCACACGACTGGCCATGGCCAGCAGGGCGATATTCTGCTCATGCACCAGCTCGTGCGTGCGCGACATATCATCCCCGAACACGGAGAGCCTTACATGCGCTCTGCGCATGTAGATCTGGCCCGCAAATTGGGCTACGAAGATAATCGCATCCACTCACTTGTGAATGGCGAGATTTTGGAATTCGACCAGCACGGGAATGCGCGTAAAAGTAAGCAGAAGCTCCTCATTCAGGATGTCATCATCGACGGTCTCGGCAGCGCGGGTGAAGGGCAACGCGTCCTTAATGATCGCAAAGTCATGAGCAGCGCCGGCGTGATCATCGTCATGCTGCGTGCGTACAATCAGAGCAAGCGCCTCGTAGGGGACCCCGATATCATCTCGCGCGGACTCATCTACGGCTCAGAACAAAATAGCATCACGAAAGAGGCTGCGAACGTGGCGCGCAAAGCCTACGAAGAAGCCATCGCCCGTGGTGATAGTGACAACAAGGCCCTGAAGCGCGCTATTGGCGGGGCACTGTCCCGATACTTCAACCGTAAATTAGACCGCGAGCCCATGGTGATACCGCTACTGATAGAGGTATGAAGATTGCAGCGATTCTCTTCGATCTCGATGGAACGCTCGTCGATACGATCCCATTGTGGAGAGAAGCCATTACGCACATGCTTGCTGCCGGTGGTGTTACGATCACTCCAGAGGAATTCTCTAGAGCATATACGCCTACCGGGCAGCTTTCTCTGTGGCTGCAAAGATTCAACATCGATTCTGCTCGCAGTGAAGAGATGCGCAGGATCCGTGATGCCCACTACATCGATCTGTTGGGAAAGCAGGTATGCTGGTCCTCAGGCGCAAAAGAGCTCCTTGATGCCCTCAAAAATCGTATTCCGCTCGGCCTGGTGACCGGATCGTGGCAGACCTATGTCGACACCATCGATACTCGTCTCTCGCTTACAGGATACTTTAAAACGATCGTGACGGAAGATCTTATGGGTGGCGCAGGTTTTCCCAAACCGGATCCTCGCGGCCTCCTCATCGCCGCCGAAGAGCTTGGTGCTTCTGCCTCACAATGCGTTTACATCGGCGACATGAGCACCGACGTCGAATGCGCGAACCGAGCAGGAATGCGGTCATTCATTATCAATGGAGCCTTCACTGCCAAGGAAGCCGTACAACAGGCAGATCGGTCATTTGCATCGCTCCGCGAACTTGGCGCCGCCCTGCGGCAAGAAATGACAGAGGCTTCGATGTAATCACCATCGCCCAACGACAGTGGCCTTGCCCGTCACTTTCCATCCTTCGTACGGTGTCCAACCGCATTTACTGTGGAGTGATGACCCTTGAATCTCCCACTCCTCTTCGGGATGAACGAGGACGAGATTCGCCGGAGCCCCCTGTTCAATCATTCTCTGTCCCAGCGCGAAGATGTGGTTGGGATTGTCGAAACACAAACGCCGAATATCCGTATACAGAAGCTTCGGCATGAAATTGCGTTGATGCGGATGCGGCCACCCACCCGCAGCAACCGTGAGAAGGAGGGGGATCATTGTCTCAACGCCCGGAACCCCACTGGGGGCAGTGAGGGCTGGTATTCCATTCTTTTCTTCGAAGGTATGGGGAGCATGATCACTCGCAACACAATCAATGACGCCGCTCTCAATACCACTCCAAAGTGCCTCACAGTGATCTGGTGTACGGAGTGGGGGATTCATTTTGGCAAATGTGCCGAGCTTCTCGTAGTCTTCAACCGAGAGAAAGAGATGGTGGGGAGCAACTTCGCAGGTGATGGAAAGGCCGTCTTTTTTTGCCTGCGCAATCAGCTCCAAGCCACGTTTGGTCGAGAGGTGCGCAACGTGCAAATGCGCACCGGTCTCTTTGGCAAGTTCGATTGCTGTTGTAATGGCGCGCTGTTCAGATTCAGGGGCACGAATGACGGAGTGTGCCGCGACATCATCACGCGCATTCAATTTGGCAGCTCGCGCATTCAACACCGGGTCTTCGCAGTGCACGACAAGCGGCAACTTCAGCTCTGCGCAAGTACGAAATACTTCTTTTGCTATATCTGTTTCAACCTTCTGGCCGCCAGTGGAATGATCGAGATAGAGCTTCACCCCACAGCACCGTACACGTAGCGAAGTGAGTGGCTCTTCGGACCACAATCGTTTCAGCTCCTGCAGATGTTCACTCTGCGTGATCCCGAAGAAGAGACGAATGTCACAGGTAGAGACACTCTCAGTAATGCGCACTTTTTCTTTTAAGGCAGAGACTGAAGTGGTGGGAGGATTTGTATTCGGCATATCGCAGACAACAGTCACGCCCCCTGCAACAGCGCTCTGTGATTCGCTCTCCATCGTCCCCTTCTGCTCCATTCCTGGCTCCCGAAAGTGCACATGCGCATCAATGAAGCCCGGAAAGAGCAGTTGTCCATTCGCCTCGATTGTCTGATCGGCCGCTAGGAGCTTGCGTGGGCCGGTCGTTCGTACATTCACTTCGCGAATTATCCCTTCATCGATGAGAAGATCTGCTCGCTCATCCCCTGTCGGGCGAACGATGGTGCCTCCACGAATAAGGAGTGATGTCATGCTTTACCGAGGAGCATCGCCAGAAGTGCCATGCGCATCACAACACCATTGCGCACTTGGCGGAAGTAGGCAGCGTTAGGCAGAGAATCGACATCTATCGCAATTTCTCCCACACGTGGCAGCGGGTGCAATACGGTAATCGACCGATCACGTACATGATCTGCCTGCAGGATGTATTTGAGTTTCAGGCGTTCGTACTCTTCTGGATTTTCGAACCGTTCTTTCTGCACGCGCGTCATGTAGATGACATCAGCATCGAGTCCCTGTGCAAGATCTTCACTCTCGGCGAAGAAGACATTCTTCTCGTTGAGATAGCTCGTCACTTTGGGAGGCATCTTGAGTTCTTTTGGCGCAATGAGCGTAAAGCGGATATCGCGGTACAGGCCGAGGAGAAACGAGAGGGAGTGAACTGTGCGTCCGAATTTTAGATCGCCCACCATCGCAATATGGAGACCATCGAGAGACCCACGCTCCTTGAGAATGGTATAGAGATCCAAGAGGGCCTGTGTGGGATGTTGGCCAGGGCCGTCGCCAGCGTTGATGAACGGAACCGGGCACACCGCGGCCGCGCGATCGGCACTTCCCTGTTCTGGATGGCGCATGACAATAATATCTGCGTACTGTCCGACAACCATCATGGTGTCTTCGATTGTTTCTCCTTTGTACATGGAACTAAATTGCAATCCGTCGGCAGTGATGACTTCACCGCCAAGACGCTGCATGGCCGCCTCGAAGCTGAGACGTGTGCGAGTGCTAGGCTCATAGAACAGGGCCGCGAGGATCTTGCCACTGAGCAGACTGCTCCCGCCTTTCGCCAAAACCTTCTCCATTTTTTCTGTCGTGTGAAGAATGGCATCCGTATCTTCGCGTGCAAATTGTTTGGTAGATGTGATGTGGCGGAAGGGGAGTGGCATGGTGGCTGTAGAGTAGGCCTCGTGCAGCGGAGAGGGCAAGCAGGCAACGCGTATTGCTCATGGGCATTGAATATTGTGGAGGCCTTCCAGCGCGACGCGGGATATTCCGCCCCTCTGACAACTCACCCTCACACCGAATATTCCAAATACGGGTACAATCTCCGCGATGTCTTCGGTGGCAAGAAAAATTACGGCTTCAACGCTCTGGCAACTCGCGAGCCAGGTCACCATGGCGGCGCTGTCTATTCTCAGCGTCAAATTCGTCGCCATGGCCTTAAGCCTTGAGCTCGCTGGTTACTACAACTCTGCCTATGGCTATCTGCAGGTATTCGGCATTCTTGCGGATTTCGGACTCTACGCGGTAGCCGTGCGCGAGATGAGTCGTTCAGATAGAAAAGAGGAAATATTGGGTGCACTCATTTTTCTGCGCTCCATTATTCTCGCCCTTTCATTGGGCTCGGCAATTGCCCTGGCATGGCTGATGCCCCGCTGGACAGGCACACCATTGCCACTCGGTATTACGTTCGCAGCATTCACACCGTTCTTCACTCTCCTGGCAGGCACGCTGCGCTCGGTATTCCAAATCAATTACCGCCTGCACTACGTATTCATTGCAGAGGTCTCGCAGCGCATCCTCACGACAGTGATGCTGGCCAGCATCATCGTCCTCGGAATCCGTGGCGGCACAGATGTGCGCCTATTCTACTTCTGTACTCTCGTCGGTGGTGTGGGCGCGCTCCTGCTCCTCATCCTGTCTTGCGTGTTCTCGCATCGCCTCTTGCGACCAACAATGCACTGGCATGGCGCGACAATACATCACTTGCTTAAGAGCGCTCTGCCATTCGGATCGGCGTACTTACTTCTCTCGCTCTGCCG
>CAYOLJ010000040.1:0-9945 GCA_964404805.1 uncultured Candidatus Peribacteria bacterium | reverse complement strand
TGTTTGGTAGATGAGCAGTTTCGTACTCAGCATCGTTTCGAGCAGGGCTGAGGCGAAACCCCATCTACGGAGCTGGCGCTCCTTAAGCGTGATCGCCCAAGCCTGGGCGATGATGTCGCGCGGATTCATTCCTCGATGTCCCGTTTTCTTCCCCACAGGGGAAGAAGGTACCGGAATAGCGGGGGGAACATCAGTTGTCATTTATTGGTGGTGAGGAGGTCTTGCAGCGGTTGATACGTGAAGCCCGTGCCGAGCACGATAGTCACTGCTTCCTGCTGTTCTTGTGGAATAGAAGCCTCGTCTGTGGCCAGAGAAAGATGAAGGAGAGTGCTTACATACTCTGCAGCACTTGCTGCTCCGTCCTTTGAGAGAACCATGGTCCAATCTTTCTGCTTCTGCAGATCTTTTGGTATATCTGCATTCTCAATGCGCTGTACGTTGAATCCATAGCGCGTGAGCTCGTTGCCCAGTTTGCGGGCCAGACCACTTTTTGCACCCGCATTGAGCACGGCAATCGTCGGACGACTGAGGTACATCTCGCGTTGACGGAAGAGGAGTGCGCTTAAGGTCTCAATTTGTTTCCATGTGATCGGGAATTCGGGAATGGAGACGGGGAGCAGAACTGAAGCCCCCTCAAACTGATCTCGTGGTGGGGAGTAGAGAAACCCTCCTAGCTCGATGACGCTCTCGTAGAGAGCATTACGATCGTTGAGCTGCATTGCAATCACGCGGTCGGGAGTGATTTTCTCGGCAAGGTCGGCCAAACCGATAAGTTCGCGCACAGTCATCGTCATTTCTACATTGTCCGCAAAGATCTTCATGAGGTCTGTAACGGTGGATGGATTCTTGTAGAGACCCTTTTCCTTCACGCGTCCTCCGATGGCGACGATAATCTGTTGCTGACGAGAGGAACGGGCAAAATCACTCGACGTATGGCGGCTGCGCGCATACTTGAGTGCGGTCTTGCCATCAAGGTGCGCCGGACCAGCGACGATGGAGAACGGCTCGTACCCGTAATTCTCGTCGGGGTACTGCGTGTCGTTGATCGCCTCGGGCACGGTGAGATCGATGCCGCCGATGGCATCGACGGCCTGCTCAAAACCGGTGAAGTTCACCTTCACGACGTGGTGGATGGGCAGGCCAATGTGTTCCCCGAGCATGTTGCCGAGTTCCTGTATCGCTTCGAGTGAAGCTTCACGTTCCTCCATGCCCTGTCGTTTGAGCAGGATTTTGTAGTCTCGGTAGAGGCTGTTGAGACGCCCTTTGCCCATCTTCTCGGTCTTGAGAAAGTAGAGGTCGCGTGGGAACGAGAGCAGGACGACGCTCTTGGTCTCTGTGGGATCAATGCTCGCCACGATGATCGTATCGGTGAGGTCCTTGCCGTCGTGACCGGCATCACCTTCGCCTAAGAGGAGTAGGTTGGTGAATCCATGCTCATCCCTCGGCAGATCCGATCCGCTCAGTGACACCAGCGAGCGCATCGAAATAATATGCAGGCCCACGAGCGCTTTCACCGTTCCCGCAAATAACAAGAAGGCCAACAGCACAGCAAGGAGCACGAGCAGGGAGCGCTTGAGCAGCAGGATGCGTCGCTCATGGCACACTTCTTTCGTTCTGCGCGCTTTCCAGGAGCGGTACCATCCTGCGACAGGGCGTGCCACAGCAAGAATGAGTGGCAATTTCTGCCACGGGAAACGGCGCTTCTTACGCATCTCAGAGACGCGACGAACAGAGAACGACATTGTGCATAGTGTAGTGGAAAATGGAGAGAGAAGGAAAGAAAGGAACCATCATGTCACAGCCGAATAACAAACCGCAGCTGAGGTCCGAAGACCCCAGCTGCGGGCGGAATGTGCAATCTTGCCTCAGATCATTTGAGCACGACTTTCCCTCCGGCTTCTTCGATCTTTTTCTTCATCTCTTCAGCCTCAGCCTTGGGAACGTCTTCCTTAATGACCTTGGGAGCGGCATCCACGGCGGCCTTGGCCTCGCCTAATCCTAGGCCCGTGATTTCGCGAACCACCTTGATCACGGCGATCTTCTGCGCGCCGCAATCGATGAGTTCCACATTGAACGAAGATTTCTCTTCGGCGGCCTCACCACCGGCTGCACCGCCAGCTGCGGCGGCAACTGCCATGGGAGCAGCGGCGGAAATGCCGTACACATTTTCCATGTATTTCACGACGTTGTTCAGCTCAACGACATTCAGCTTCTCAACGGCGTCAATCACCGCTTTCTCTCCTGCGGAGAGGGTCGGTGCTTCAGTGGCGTCTGCCATAGGAATAGGGGGAATAGGGAAGTAGGGAGAAAAATTTAAGCAGTGGGAGCAGTTTCTTTCTTCTTCGCGAGTTCAGAGAGGCCGCGGGCCATACCGGTGAGCGGCGACGAGCAGATATTTACGAAGGAGACGAGTGGGGATTGGAGCATCGCAGCGAACATAGCGAGCAGTTGCTCTCTTCCGGGCATCATGGCCATTTCCATCGCCTCTTCTTTTGTCAGGAGTTTGCCATCGTAAATGCCGCCAATCAGCGTCACTTGTTTGTGATCCTTGGTGAACTTGAAAGCGGCCTGTGCACCCGAGAGAGGGTCGGCGAAACTGAAGATGCAGGCCACCGGACCTTCGAGGTTCTTTTCGTTGATCTCGGGGAGCCCGGCATTCTTCGTCGCAATGCGCATGAGCGTCTTCTTCGCCACTTTCATTTCGGCATCGGCTTCTCTGAGTTGTTGGCGGAGCTCGCCGACTTCACTCACGGTGAGCCCGATGTACTGGGCGAACATCGTCGACTGAGCTTTGCCCATCTTCTCTTCGAGTTCTGTGAGCTGAGCCTCTTTCTGTGCGCGGGTGACGGCCATGGTAGGGGGTAGGGATAGTGGTGGTGATGCAAAAATCTCCCGGGAGCTGATGAGACCGGGAGACCAGCGAGGCAGACGGCACGAATCACCAAGCCGAAGCCGGGCGGCCGATGCTGTATGCCTCGGAGGGGCTTATTTCGGCCTGCGGCCTTGTGCCCTCGGTCTTCGGTCAGGCCCAAGGATAGAGAGAAAGGGCTGAGAGTCAATATTTATGCACGGTTAATATTAATCGATAAGCAATTAAATGAAAATATGTCAAATATTATGAGAGGTCTAAAATAAAAGGCCTAAAAATAGACAAAATGTACTAAACATTACAGAATATTTTCATGTTGGAAGGAGAAGCATCAATGAATATCTTCGAGGCAACGCTTCATGGAGGTGGTGTGGCCGACGTGCTTAACGCGGTACAGGGACGAGGACATCGTGTTGATGAATTTACCATCATGCCTGCACCAGATGAAGGCAGGAAGATAGCGCTGGTACTTCCCCCTTCATTAGCGTCGAAGGGACAGCCCTGGTTCAGAGAACCTGAAGATGTCTTGCGCAAGCAGAAGGGAGTCGACGCAGTTCGCGACATGGAGACATCCGCGCGACAGCACCTGCGCCTACTTCTCAATTGTCATCACGATCAGGCTGCCTTTTTGAAATTTATCATAACGAGTTTGAGTGGCTCGATGAAGGTGGAGAAAGGAGGTGAGGTGAGGTTGCAGCTCACAGCAGACCTTGCTTCCATCAAGCGGATTCTGGAATTCCTGCATGCGGAAAATGGCTTGGGGAGCCGTGTTCGGGTCAATCCTGTTTATGAAAGCCTTGCTTCCCGGCCAGAGGTGGATGATCTGGCGGAGGGAACGGACAGGAGTAGATCTTCGCAACGTGGTGAGGAGGTTATGCTGCGCATCGTCGGGGACAGAAAAATCGGGCCGCAGTTGGACGTTATCCGTCAGCTGGAAGTGGAGGGGAAGAACGTCGAAATCGTCCAGCTCAGTTGCCACCCGCGTCCGCCGGGGTCGGAATCCTTCGAAATGATTGCTGTTCTTCGTATGCGGGATTTATCGAGACTCGATGCACTGAGGGCTGGGATCATTTCTAACCATGTGGGAGTCTACGGCGCGGACATTGTTACACCAGATAAGTCGCTTCAGACCGTGCAGGTGGTAACGGACGGTTACGGTGCACGGGATCTGGCCAATGCTACCGGAGGAGCTTTACAAGCACACTTCAAGCGATGGGGTGATCCCAGATTGGTTGTCTCTGGTTCGCTAAGATCCCCATCTGCATCACGCATCATGACCGATGTTGCCGAGGCACGCGTACCCCATGCCGCGACCGTCCCGATTGCACTGGTTCCCCGTGCTGCTAAACCTCCCCAGAAAATCCAGCACGGATTCGGGGCATTTAGCGGCATGCCGGATCCTGAACAGGTAGAGGAGCCGAAGGCCCGCTCTGACGGCATGCACCGGTATCTGTTAGAGCTCTTAGATCGGTAATTAATTCCGATGAAATGAAACCTGCCTCTGGTTTAGAAAAATTGCGCTACACTCTTCACCATGCGTCTCGTTCTTCAGCGTGTGTCTCGGGCCTTGGTCTCGGTCGATGATCAGACGGTCGGCAGCATCGGCCGCGGCTACGTGACTCTGCTCTGCGTGCTGCCGGGTGACACTTCTCTGCAGGCCCAGTGGTTGGCTGAGAAGCTCGTGAAGCTCCGGCTCTTCGAGAGCCCCGAGGGCAAAGTGAATGATCGCTCATTACTCGATGTCGATGGCGATGCACTCG
Organism: uncultured Candidatus Peribacteria bacterium; assembly: GCA_964404805.1. GTDB lineage: Bacteria > Patescibacteriota > Gracilibacteria > Peribacterales > Peribacteraceae > Peribacter. The sequence goes on along the minus strand of CAYOLJ010000040.1, from coordinate 5,316 downwards.
TCGTTTCACAATTCACGCTCGCGGGCGACATTGCCAAGGGCAACCGTCCCGACTACACGGCTGCAGCCGGACCGGATGAGGCGAATATCCTGTACGAGTACTTCATGAAGAAACTCCGGAAACTGGGAGTGCACAAAGTCGAGGGGGGCGTCTTTGGAGCGATGATGTCCGTGCACCTTGCCAATGACGGTCCCGTCACCCTGATCCTGGAGAAGTGAAACAACGCGCAGAATGCCCATTCCACAGAGAAAATCTCAGGTTCGCCGATGTCTTTTCCGACACGGTAAAACCCTACTATTGAGCTATTCTCTGGCATTGATGGTGCTAGAATGTGCGTCCCGATGACCACCGTCACCACTGCCGAACTCACGGCTGTTCTCTCGCGACTCGCTGTCGACGGCGAAGCTCCGCAACTCGATGAGCGACGTCTCACACAGGCGCTGAGTTTTGCACAGGAACTCTACGGTCATGACATGCACCACTCCGGTGTACGAATCTTAGATCACGCACTCGAGACGCTCGAAGTACTGGCTCCGTTTCATCCCGATGAAGAAGCGGTGATTGCCGTCTTGCTTCATCATGCGTTGGATGGTGGCGCCATCACTCTCGCACAATTGCAGCAGGAATTCGGTCCGGCTGTGCGTTCTCTTGTGAGCAACGTGCACTTACTCTCACATGTCACACTCAGTGCACGACGCAGTCACATCGAAGATCTACGCATTATGTTGCTCTCGGTTTCGGATGACGTGCGCACGGTGCTCATCACCCTCTGCGATCGGGCGGCTATCCTGCGTATGATCGATGTCATTCCCGAAGCGGAGCGTCGTGCCATGTGCAACGATGTCCTACAGCTCTTCGCGCCCGTTGCAGCGCGGCTTGGTATCTACTCGCTTAAGCATGAACTTGAGAGCCGCGCCTTTCCGGTGATCTATCCGCTCGATGCCGAACGTATCGAGGAGCAGATTCAGCAGTTCGAGACTGAGAGAGGGCACTTCTTACCCCTAGCAGCGAAGGAACTGAGAGGATTTTTTCAGGCACGTGATATGGCAGTGGAGATTGAGTGGCGCAAGAAAGAGATCTACTCGATCTTCCGCAAAATGCAGGAGAAGGCGATTTCGCACATTCGCGATCTCTTCGATCTCTACGCCCTGCGTGCGATTGTCGACAACGAAGCGGAGTGCTATCAGGTGCTCGGGCTCCTGCACCAACTTGGTCGACCAGTGCCGCATCGGTTCAAAGATTATATCGCCTTCCCCAAGCCGAACGGGTACCAGAGTCTGCACACCACCATCATTCAGCTTCCCGGGGCGCCTTCTGATGCCTTCGTCGAGGTGCAGATTCGCACGCAGTCGATGCACCGCGAATCGCAGTACGGTGTTGCCGCGCACTGGGCATACAAAGAAGGGGTCACGACAGAAGCCGTAAGACACGCGCAACTGAAGAAGATGCTCCTCTCGCAAGAGTCGGTGATGGGCACCAAAGCTCCACCGTACGCGGATCACATCTTCGTACTTACTCCCAAGGGTGAGATTATCGAATTGCCCGAGAACGCCACGCCTCTCGATTTTGCGTTCACTGTGCACACGGATCTTGGTATCTCATTCAGCTCCGCGCGAGTGAATGGGTCTATTGTCCCGCTCTCGTACAATCTGGAGAATGGTGATGTCGTCGAAATTCAAAAGCAGACGCCACCACGTCCTTCTACGCGCTGGATACAGCTTCTCAAGATGGCGTCTTCCCGTGCCAAGCTCAAGCGCTACCTCGCCGCGCAAGATCGACCGCGTCTCATCGATCATGGAAGACACTTGCTTAACGAGGAACTGCGCAAGCATCACCTCTCGCCGCTTGATACTGATCTCACCATCCTTAAAGTGTGCGATGGTGAATCACTTTCGATGCAGCAACGTGAGGATGTGCTCATGAAGGTGGGTCAGGGGGCCGAGAAACCTTCCTCCTTCTTCCGTCGTATCGAAGTGTTGCGTGGTGTGGTGGCAGTAGAGGTACAGCAGCCCAAAAAGCGCACAGGCAGACTGCAGCGTAAAGATAACGAGATCCTCGTGGAGGGGAGCATGTCCATGCCTATCTGCTACGCCAAGTGCTGCTCACCCGAGGTGGAGCCGCGTAGCAAGGTCGGCGGCGTGATCAACCGTACAGGGATCATCATGGTCCACCGTGAGAGTTGTGGCATGTACAAGCAGAGCAGTCCTGAGCGAAGAGTTGAGGTGCGATGGCGAAATTAAGCAGCCAACATCTGCTCAAACAGCTTCTCGACTCTCTTCTGCCACTTGAGTTGGTCGTAGGCCTGGCCACCGGGGCGGTAGGCAGCTTCCACTTCTTTGCGTTCCTGCTCTGAGAGAGGGGCGAGCATGCCCTGCACGGTCGTCGCCACTTCTTCATCGCCTACTTCGATCTTCTTCACTTCGAGCAGCTCGCGGATGCCGAGGCGTAACGACAAACGTTGAGAAGCGCGGTCCTCGAGTTCCTTTTTCAGCTCCTCCGGCTTCTTCTTGGTCGCCTGCATCCAATCCTGCAGTGATTTTCCCTGACGTTTCAGTTGCTCCTCCATATCCGACAGAATGCCGCGCTCTTCTTCTTCGACGAGTTCTTTCGGCAGGGTCACAACGGCCGCTTTGCGAATCGCCTCCATAAGTTCTTGTTCGCGACGCTCGCGATCTATGCGTTCCTCCTGCAGCACCATCGATTTTTGCAGTTCCTCGCGGAATGATGCAGCGGAATCCACGTGCAGGTGTTCCTTGGCGAAAGCATCAGTGAGTTCCGGCATCTTCACCTCCTCCACTTTCGTCACGGTCACGTGAAAAGTGACAGGTTTCTCTGCGAGTTCGGCGGCGTGGTACTCCTTAGGGAACGTCAGCGTGAATGTTTTCTCCTCGCCTTTCTTCGCTCCCATCAGCGCCTCCTCAAACCCTGGAATCAGTGACTTGCTACCCAGCACAACGGCGTGGCCTTGCGAGCGAATCGGGGCAATTTCTTTTCCCTCACTATCCGCGCCCCAGAAATCCATGGTGATGCGATCTTTCTCTTGTGCGCCACGATCCACCTCAGTTGCGGTTTCGTGTTTGCGCAGAATGAATTCCGCCATGTGGTCGATATCCTTTTCTTCCACCTTTGTCTCTTTCTTCGCAATCTTGATCTTGTCGACTCCTTTAAGCGTCACGTTTGGTCGCTCGACAAAGACGATGCTGATGGTGAGGGGGTCGCGTTTCTTGAGCGAGATCTTGGGTGAGATGATCGTCTGGATATTCTGCCCCTTCACGAGCGATTCTAAGATTTCCGGTAACAGACGATGGATCGTCTCCTCCATCAGGTCATCGGGATTGATTTTCTGCAGAACGGTCTCGCGCGGAGCTTTGCCGGGCCTAAATCCTGGGATCTTCACTTTTTCCGCAAGTGCCTGCAGGGCCTTCTCTTCAGCGGCGACGGCCTGCTCTTTTGTGAATTCCACCGTACATTCGATGCGGCCATTCTTCTCCCGTTCGATTTTCGGGGGATGGGTCATAGTTGGTACAAGGGAAAGCTCACTCCTTCTTCCGTAGGAAGACCAAGAGGGGAGTGGCGATGAAGTACGAGGAGTAGTTGCCCAGGCCGATACCAACGATGAGTGCAAGAATAAACCAGCGGATACTCTCGGAACCCAAGAAGTAGAGGCAGAAGAGCATGATGAGCGTCGTGATCGAGGTATTGATTGTACGCACGATGGTCTCTCTGAGGCTACGCTCTGCTGTAAGAGCGAAATCTTCACTCTTGGGTGCGTAGGCGACGTTCTCACGAATACGGTCAAAGATGATAATGGTGTCATTCACAGAGTAGCCGAGCACAGTGAGGAGTGCGGTGATAAAGAGTGTATCGAATTCAAAGTTCGTGATGCGGCTCAAAATCACGAAGATACCTGCAGTAATGAGCAGGTCATGCACCATCGCCACGACGGCGAAGACGCCGAAGCGCCATGGCGAAAGTTTGCGAGGCACGCGGTAGAAGGCGAAGGCAATGTAGAGCACGATGCCGATGGCGGCGACGATGAGGGCCTCGACCGATCGACGCTTGAGTGTTTCTCCCACTGTGGGGCCGATGGTCGTGAACTGTTTCTCGTTGATGGTGCTACCGGTTTCTCGCTCTAAATGTGCGAGTAGCGCGAGGTGCTCTTCATTGCTTAGAGTGCGTGAGCGGATGATCACATCCCCTTCGTGTGTCATGGAAAGGGTGAAGTGCCCCAGTGATACATCATCTGCATTGCGGAATTCCTCCATCATGCCCTGAAGGTCGGCTTTGGTTTTTCCTTCAGGGAGAGCGATATTGATGAGTGTTCCACCGGTGAATTCCATGCTGAGCATGGGTCCCGGTACGACAAGCAGCACAATGCTGCCGATCACGGCAATGGCCGAGAAGACGAGGAAGATTTTGGAGAGCTTGATGAGAGACATTCTTTCTAGGGTTAGGAGTAGGGGGGTAGGGCGTAGGGGTTAATTCAGCGAGGAGCCTAGCGGTTTATGCTATGTGAATCCAGAAAGAAGACGGGAAGATGGAGGAGTATTCCGGGCCTGTTAGCGCTGCGGAAGGATCGTCAGTGTGAGGATATCGCCCTGTCGCGAGAGAGACCACTGCAGTGCCTCGGGCGCTGAGGAGGCGAGTGGTGATGTTGGAGCGAGGAGAGAGGGGAATATCGTAGGAATTGATGAAGAGAGCATGTTGCGCGAGAACGTGCCACTACCGAGAGCAGAGGAGCCAGGGCCCTGGGGACGCTCAAGAACCGCGCGCTCGAGCACGGCACAGTTCGTTGCCATCATAAATTCCTCTCCTTGTATTGCAGAGCAGAATTCGCCCTGTAGCACATGCGCCGTCTTGCGCAGTTGCATCCCGTCGACGGATGCCTCTTCGTCGGTGAGCATATTCTCATCGTCGCGGATGTTGCGGAATGTGTAGCGGCCCTTGTCGAAGACACGCGTCACGGTTCGCGCAATAGTTTTGCTGCCGCGAAAGACCTCGTGCAAGTGAGCAATTCTGGTAGCAGCATCAGATGCACTGCCCTGTAGAAAGAGCACGGTAGTACCCGAGGCAGTGTGTGCCATCGAAAAACGTGCAGGGCGAATGAGCAGCGGAAGAATGTCGTATGTAAAGCTCACATCATCGCCGAAGGACGAAGAAAAGAATGTGAGAATGCGCGTATCAAACATTGCCTGACGATCGGCCGGGAGTGCTGCATGGAGCATGGTGAATGTCGATTCTGGCCGGGCGAGTGCGAGAGAGAACGAAGCGTCGTCTATCGTTGGCGGCAGTGCCAGAGGTCGTCGTTCGGTATTG
>CAYOLJ010000039.1:0-9953 GCA_964404805.1 uncultured Candidatus Peribacteria bacterium | reverse complement strand
GCCCTCTGCAAGGTCGCTCGCCGAGACGCGCGCCGTAATGGTTGGCTTCTCCCCCTGTTTGAGGGATGTACTCAGCGCGAGGGGGACCGTGATACTCCAGGTCTTGCCGGAGTAGATCTGCGGCACCTCCCAGAAGACGGTATCGCCGGTCAGCATGCCGAAGTGCGGCAACGGTGTGCTGAACTGTGCCTGGGCAGGATCGACCTGTGCCGAGACCACGACGTTGTGCACCGTGCGTGCACCGGTGTTCTTGATGGTAATTGTGGTACGCACTGTGCTGCCGGCACATGCCTCTGCCTGGTGTGCGGCCAGCCACATGCGGACTGTACGGCCTTCGTTGCTGTCGGAAATAGGTTCCTCTGTTGGTGCAGGAGGCGGAGCAGGCGGAGCGACCACACCACAGATGAATTTACCTATAAACGTGAGTGTGGCGTTGGCGTTGAGCGTGCGCTGCATCGGTGAGACTAGGTTGCAGCCGTCCCGTCGGTGGAACGTGACACGATAGGCGCCCGGGGCCATTCCCGTGTAAGTGGCCGGCGTCACGCCCGCGTCGCGCAGATCGTTCGGTCCGAGGAGCTCGAACGAGGTCCCCTCTGGGTCACTTTCCACGTTGATTGTTCCGTCGTATCGATACTTGATGGTGACGGTCACGGCATCGCCCTCTTCCACGGTGAACCGCACGTCGCGATCAACGGTGGCGAGGATATCGGTACCGTTCTTCTTGACCGAGGTGGTCATCTTGGCGTTGGCGGGAGGCAAGATGTGCAGTAGGTAGGCGCCAACCTCTGCAATGGCCAGAACTTTACGATCCTGTTCGCGGATGGTTACTTGAGAACCGATGGGGAAGGTGAGTGTGTAATCACCGAAGATCCCGATGGGGCTCTGCTGCATGATCGTCACCGTACCGGCTGCGAAGGCCGGAGTAGCGAAGAGCATGAGGAGCGCTGCGGAAGCACTTGTAATGGTGGTGCGCAGAGAGAATGTCATAGCGCGTGGGGGAAAGAAGACACCTCTGTACCGCGAAGGCGGAACATAAGGGGGTATTAAACCAGTATTCATTATGTGTGTCAACTATTGTTCTTCGGCTCTGACCATGTCGTTTGGAGGGATGTGCTCCAGATGGCGTGCAGATGCGAAATATCAGCAGTAATCAGCCGTTCATTCCCCAAATTCACAGAGAGCAGTGGATCAGAAATTGTGTGTCCCACAGCGACTGCCGGCACGCCGGCACGTGCGCACGTTGCGGTGATTTGTGCAACTTGGTCATTGTCGATCTCCAGCAGAAATCCGCTGGTCTGGCTGAAAAGCAGGCTGTCGATACGCAAGGATGACTGAAGAGAAGCGAGATCAACCGCAACGCCGATGGATCCTCCACACCTTCTCTGTGGCAGCGTCATTTCAAAGAGTGCAAGGAGGAGCCCGCCATCACTGGTGTCGTGAGAGGAGAGTACTTGGCCTGATTGAATAATTTTTGTGATCAACTCAATAGCTTTTGCGGTTGCGGAAAAGTCCGGTTGCGGCACGTGTGCTCCGAGCAAGACGTCACGTGGAGAACCTGTCAGCTGTTCGAGAATTTCGTAGTAGAGTGAGCCCCCACATTCGTCGCGTCGTTCACCGATGAGCAGGAGGGTAGAGTCCGGCTGTTTGAGCTGCATGGTCACGGCCTTTCGTACGTCGGGCAGCACACCCACGCAGCAGACGATAGCCGTGGGGTCGATAGCGCTGCCATCAGGCTTGCCGTTGTACAGACTCACGTTGCCCGAGATGATGGGTACGGGCTCGTCCTCCACTGTCACGCCGCGAGCGGCATCGGCAATGCCCCGCACTCCTTCTTCAAGAGCCGAGAGCTGCTCGGGGATTTCGGGATTGCCGTAGTTGAGACAGTCGGTGAGGGCGCGCGGAACCGCTCCTGTGGCTGCGACATTGCACATGGCCTCCACTGTGGCATTAGCACCCTGCCAGTAGGCAGAGATTCTTCCGTACCGGCCGTTGCCGTCTGCTGCGAGTGCGACGCCGACATTTTGATTTTCTTTCGCACGCTCCTCCCATCCGGGATGCGTGCCTTCGTGAACGTAGCTTAAGAGATCTTGCAGCGGGGCAATGACACCAGCGTCACCTTCACCTGCTTCGATGACGGAATTCCCGATAACATTTTTGTCGTAGTGGCGTATGAGAGGATCCTTGCTCGCGGCATTGGGGTGACGCAGCATGGCCTCGAAAATTTCTTGCAACGTGAAGTTCTTGCCCTGCACTGAGAGGCGATTGCCCTTACAGATAATCTCCGGTTCGTTCATCGGCGACTGCGTAAGCTTCGTGGGACGCGTGTACTGTAGCCCGCAGGTGATATCGAGCGCCTTCGCGCAGCAGACGACTTTTCCACGATAGGTCAGGTGGAGGATAGGATTCGTCGTGACTGTGCCGATGCGGCTGGCTCTAGCGTTCTCGGCTACCTCGGGTAGATTCCACACTTCGTTGTAATGACTCAGAATCGAAGCGGTGAGTGAGGGATGGCAGATCCAGCAGAAGCGCTCCTGCGTCTCGGCGCAGGCGATAATCTCGGGTGGCAGATTTGTGACGGCCGTGTGCACTGCCGTGAGATCGACTTCTGCCCCCAGACCGCGATCGGCCACCTGCTCCACACTGGCACACACGACGCCACCGGCTCCGAGATCCTTGAAGCTCACCTTGTCGAGATGCTTGTTCGCGCAGAGCCAGTCGAAGAGTGCGTAGGTAGAAGCGAGCAGGTGACGCTCCAGAAACGGATTCGGTTCTTGTACGGCTCCTGCGTTCTGTTCCTTCTTCTCTTCTTCCATCGAGGCGCTGGCGAACGAAGCGCCGCCAAATCCGCTGCGATCGGTGGGTTTGCCGACGAGAATGATGTCGTAGTGCTCTCTGCCTGCCTCTTCGGGTACGAGGCTATGGATCACCTCATCCTCGCGTACGATTCCTACAGCAATGGCGTTTACGAGACAGTTGCTGTTGTACGATGCATCGAAGACTGTATCGCCGCCGAGGTTGGGGATACCCAGGGGGTTTCCATAGCCGGCAATGCCGCGGGCGACTTCGCGCGCGATGGTGCGCGACTCTTCTGTCTTCAGATCGCCCAAGCGCAGAGCATCGAGTCCGCCAATCACCCGTGCGCCCATGCACACCACGTCGCGCACCACACCACCGATGCCCGTGGCCGCTCCCTCGAAGGGAACGATTTGTGAGGGATGGTTGTGCGATTCGTGCGAAATGACGAGCCCCCAGCGTTTGCCCTTAGGTTCATCGGTGATCGCCACGATGCCACTGTCTTCTGTCGGTCCCAAAATCACGTGGCTGCTCTCGGTAGGCAGCATCTTCAAGAAGCGGCGGCTCGACTTGTAGCTGCAGTGCTCGCTGCCCTGAATACCCCAGATGGTTGCCTCGACGATGGTGGGATCACGCTTGAGCATCTCTCCGATCGCGCGCGCCTCAGAAACGGTGAGTCCGATCTTGTGCTTCTTCAGAAGCTCCTGCACCTCTGCGTCACTGGAGGAGAAGAAGGGGAGGAGGGGAACAGTCGGTTGTTGGTTGGAGGAGGAAGTCATCTGTGACTCCATCATAGGGGAGAAAGAATCAAGGTTCCAAGAATTCAGGAATTCAGGGGTAAGTGCTCCTCTCCCTGAAATCCTGGAATCTCACATCTTCTGCTTCACATGAGGATGAGCGTCAGGGCGCCGAAGTAGAAGAATGTTGTGTTCTCGTCGATGTCAGGTGCGTCGGGAACGACCTCGCCATCCACCGCGTAGAGCTGAAGATTCTGCACCCACTCTCCGAGTGTGAAGTAGGCGTTGCGGTACTTGCAGTCCGTTCGAAAGGCTCCGGTGACCGTGTCTCTGTTCTTCTCATCGTCGTCGCAGCGCTCGGCCTTGCGGCCATCCGTTGGGTTGTCATCATTGATGCCGTCGTCGCAGCGTGCGGGTGAGCAATCTTTGCGGCACAAGGCGTTAGAAGCGTTGCTATTGTTCGTGCCCAGAACAAGCTCGGTGAACGCGGTACGGAACATCTTGTCGATGACTATAGCAGGAGCGAAGAGACACAAAATGGTGCAGAAGTTGCATAGTGGCGAGACTCATGCTCTGACAGCTCTCCTTGGCTGTCTCAAACGAGCACGATCCCGTATAGTAGAAAATGTGGTGAGTGCACTGCTGTTTTCGGCTCTTCTCCTCCCACTTTCTCTCTCAGTACAGATTGTGGAACAACCTGCGGCCTCGGTGCCGCCGGGGGCCCAGCGTGTCGAGATGCTTGTACTCAATCTTTCGGCTTCCTGTAGCGGAGATGTGGCAATGCACGGTGTGACGGTTACGCATCGCGGATTGGGCGCCATTCGCGATATTTCTTCCGTTTACGCGATGAGTGACGGTGTGCGGGTGTCGCGGGCACGTGCTCTCTCATCACGCGATGGAGTTGTGACACTCACGTTCCGGCCCGCAGTCGTCGTGCCGGCGTGCGGCGGACGAGACCTGTCGATCATGGCGAATTTTTCGTCCGATGCCGCGCCTGCCGGCGAGCACCGTATCACGCTCTCTGGTCCGGGTGATATTGATGCGGAGAATGCATCGGTATCGTTGACGAGTGCATCTGTGGCGCCTGTGCGCAGAACGGTGGGTGAGAGTCAGGGGAGTGTGAAGATCACATTCCTGCCGCTCCTGTCGCGTGTGCGCTATGGCGATCATCGCATGGTAGCCCGCCTCCGTCTTACAGCAGAAGAGTACGACCAGGCCATCGATGCTCTGACACTTACGAATGATGGGTCTGCACGCGCAGCAGATCTTCAGAATCTCACGCTCGAGACGTCGCGCGGAGAAGTGCTCGCTCGTCTGTCATCTCTCGAGGGCGATCGGGCGCCCTTTGTCTTCTCTACACCTCTCATCATGGAGCGTGGTCAGATGTTCCTGCTTACGGTGCGGGCCGATGTACTGGCGAGTCGGAGGCGCACGATTGGGTTCATGCTCGAAGAGCCGAGCGATCTCGTGGCTCGTCGGGTTTCGAGACGACGGTGATGTTTCGCATACTTCCCCACGCATCGTCCATTCAGGAAATTGTGTTCTCTGTATTCTCCGAGCATACTGTCTGAAATTCCCGATTGCATTTCTATGAGACGAACTATTCTCTTCCTGCTCGCGGTTGCCCTACTCGGTGGCATTCCACTTTTCCTTTTTCTTCGTGAAGCTCCCTCTACTGCTCCTTCGCGGGATGTCGAGGAGGTGATGAATCTTGCAGCACAGAAAAGTCGTTCGCTCCAGTCGGCACGCCTTACAGGTGAAGGTCATTTTCGTATAGAAGGTGGGACACTTCCTGCCTCAGGCACCGTAGAGCTGAACGGAGTATTACAGGATGCCGGTGATAGCCTGCAGATGTCTGTGACAATGGATGCGCTGTTCGTTCCTGCAGGCAATCGCAGTCAGACGTTCAGACTGCGGGGTGCGGGTGAAATGGTCGTCGTCGGCAAAAAAGATCTCTACTTCAACGTCGAATCGCTCTCTACAGAGCCGGATGGCTCATTGTTCCAGCCTGAGCTGGTTACCCTGCTTGCCGGTCAATGGTGGAGGTTGCCGTCTGCGGCAGTAGCGGAGGAGGGTGCAGTACCCGGCGGAATGATGACGCCTTCGCCTAATTTGCTCCGTGCTCAGTCACAGGTGGTGCGCGTTGTTCGTGATCGTGGTACCACATCACTCGATGGAGCAACCGTGTTCCACTACGACGTGGCCATCGATCAAGACAAGCTGCTCGCGTACTTAGAGCAGGTGGCTGCCGCACGTAACGAAACGCTGGATCGCGACAGTCTTGCCCGTTCCCTTGTCGGTCTGCAGGCAACGGGGGAGATGTGGATTGATGCCGAGTCCTACGTGTTGCGGCAGGCCCTATGGACGATTGAAAATTTCCGTATGCAGCAGGGAATGTTCGGCGGTTCATTCTCGATCCATCTCAGCGACTTCGATTCCGCTCCAACGGTTACACCGCCTGTCGAGTCAAAGCCCTTTGCTCCAGCGTCATTCTTTGGTCTTCAGGAAGAGCAGAATATTCCTGGTGGCTCTCTCTCATCACAGCAGCTTGAACAGTATCGTTCTCTCCTTGAGGGAGTTCCCGCACTCACCGAGTGAGCCCGATGACTCCGACTCCTCCGCAGCCCATCGACGGCATTGCGGCGCCGACGCCCACTCCTCCAGGTCAGCCTGTGTCGGGCCCGCAGCTCCCACAGCAGAAGGATCCTGCGATTGCCTCACGGCGCTTTCTGCGCAGGCTCATTGTGGTGTTCATTGTGATTCCGTACATCACGTATGGGCTTTGGTCAGTGTACCTGCTTATGGTGCTGCCAGATTCCACGGGCGTGTACGATCGGTGGATTCCTACCGGAACCATGGTGGCAGTGCTGTGTGCGGTTGTGCTGGTGGGCATCGGTCTGTTTGCATTCCTTCGTATCGGGGCGGCCGACGACATTCCTCTGCCGCGACGTCGTCTTGCTTCTATCAAGGTTGCCGCCGTGATTCTGCCTGGCCTGCTGCTGAGCGCGATTGTCCCGTTGGCCATTCGTCGTGAACCGAAACTGTGGATTGACGTTGCTGTTCCTGAGCGAGCGGAAGACATGGTGGCACCGCTCTCGGTCACCTTTAGCTTGCAATCTGCGATAGAGATTCTGGCGCGCCGAGAGCTCACCCCTGAGAAGTTTGTATGGGATTTTGAAGGCGACGGTAAAATGAATGCAGAGACGACGGAACCATCGGCGACAGCCTATTACGACCGTCAGGGGCAGCGAACTATAGCTGCCACGATTTTCTTACAAGGTGGAGACGTGCGTCGTATTTCACGTGTACTCACGATTACGCGTGCTGTCTTTGCTGTCGATCCTATAAATCCTGTGCTCGATGAGCCTGCGCGACTGAGCATTACGCATCTTGTCACGAAGAAAGAGGATCTCGATCAGGTGGAGTGGGATTTTGATGGCAATGGAGAGATCGATTTAATAACGAAGGATCTTGATGTCGTACACACATTCTTCGCCGAAGGTGAGACCATGGTTTCGGTGAAAGTGACACTCAAGACCAAGGCACAGCAGGTCTACGAGCGTTCCATAGAAGTGTTGCGATCACAGCCTCTCCCTTTTCCTGTGGATTTCTCAGCTGAGCCGGAGCATTTGATTGGGCCTGCACCATTTGGTGCGGTCTTCCGCGTGAGTACCGCAGAGCCCGTGCGCGTTGTGCTATGGAATTTCGGTGACGGTTCCGATGCGCGTGGCGAGCGGGTAGGGCACACCTTTGCCCAACGTGGCGTGTTTCCTGTTATAGCAGAAGTGCGCTCCCAGGCCGGGCCGGTGGCCAAGATCACCAAGGTGGTGCGCGTGACAGAAGATCTGCCGTTGCCCGATCTCACATTCAGTGGATTGCCGGAGGTTAAGAACAGCAAGATCAGCGGAGAAGTCCCTGTGATCGTGGATTTGAAGCCCCGCACCACTATTCCGCTTGTGGAGTTCTTCTGGGAGGCACCCGAAGCGACCTCAGTCGGATCGACGCGCGATTCTGTGCAGGCCGTGTACCGGCGCGAAGGGGTCTTTACACTCTGGCTCATCGGCCAGGATCCCGACGGACGCGTCATGCGTAAGCCTATTACCGTTGAAGTCTTGCCCCCGGCATCCACCGTCACCATCCGCATGGATCCTGATGGCGGTACATCCCCGCTCACTGTGCGGTTCGATGCATCAGAGACAGTGATTCAGGATGAGCAAATCAGCGGATTTGAGTGGACGTTCAGCGATGAGCCTCAGGGCGCGGCTCACCAGCAGGGCGCACAGGTATCACACGCGTTCCAGAAACCCGGGACGTACGAGATTATTGCCAAGGTGTTCACCACCAGTGGCAAAGAGTTCTCGTCGAGCAAGACTATTGTCGTGCGCGCGCCGGTTATCGACGCCTGCATTTCGGCCAGTCGCACCGATGGCAAGGCTCCTCTTGGTATTCAGCTCAGCAGTGACTGCTCCACACTGGGGCAGCAAACGACCTATATGTGGGATTTTGGTGACGGATTCTCGAGCGACAAAAACAATCCCATTCATGATTTCCAGAAGACCGGAACCTACATTGTCACTCTCACGCTTCATGATGGCGACAGTGTTGCGATTTCGGAGCCCCTTACTATTACCGTGCAACCATGAAGCAAAAAACTTTTGTTCGTGCCTTCGCTATTGTCTGCATCCTCGGCATTGCGCTCGCGGCGATTCTTCCCGCATTTGGCTGAAAGCACTCATGGCAGGCAGTGAAGCAGCCGTGACGAAGTCATGAGGCTGCGGCGTGTGTTCCTGCAAAAATGTTCCCGCTGAAGCGATCATGGCTGCGTTGTCTGTGCAGTAGAGTAACTTTGTCGGAAAGCGAATGATGCGTCTTTCACACTGTTCGGTGAGCATGGAGCGCAGACGATGATTGGCCGAGACGCCGCCTACAACGTGAACCTCTTGCATATCGTCGTACTGTGTGATTGCCTGGCCAATACGAGCGCAGAGGTGACGGCATATTGCGAACTCGTACGACGCCGCAAGGTCGGCGAGGTGCGCGACAGGATCTGACATATCACGCAGTAGGTATTTCAGTGCTGTTTTGAGTCCGGAGTAACTGAAGTCGAGTGTTGCATCACTGCGGAGCGGTTGCGGAAAAGGGAACGCCTGCGGATTGCCAGATTCACCCGCTCTCGAGATCGAGGGCCCGCCGGGGTAGGGGAGGCCCAGCATGCTTGCACCTTTATCGAAAGCTTCGCCCGCCGCATCATCTCGCGTGGAGCCAAGGAGTTCCCCCTTGAGGTGATCGGTGCGTCGCCAGAGCTCCGTGTGGCCGCCTGACGCTGAGAGTGTAAGCATTGGGAAGCGCGGTTCGTCGATGGCATCGAGCCATGTAGAGCTCAAGTGCCCCAATGTGTGGTGCACGCCGATGAGAGGTTTTTTCCAGAGTGCCGCCAGTGTGCGGGCTGTTACTGTGCCCACTAATAGAGAGCCGAGCAGCCCCGGACCACGCGTGACGGCAATCATGCCGATGTCTTGGGGAGCGACGCCTGCCTGTGTGAAGGATTGATCGATGACTGATTGGATTGCCCGGATCTGTTCCCGGGCTGCGTGCTCCGGAATGACTCCTCCAGATTGCTCGAACGCATCTTTCGATGAAGCAATGATGCAACTCAAAACTTTGGTGCCGTCTGCAACGATGGCTGCCGACGTTTCGTCGCACGATGTCTCGATGCCCAGGGTCATCATATGAATGTCTAGAGTAGGCGAATATTTTGCATCTGAGGAGGTTTTGATAAATATCAAAAATGTTGTATAATATCCATAATACATGAAAACACATCAAAAACGTACCATAGCCTTTGTTCTGGCCGTTCTCAGCATTGCGCTGTCGTTCGTGCTGTGGGCGGAAATCGTGCGCAATCTCGTGCCCCCGATTGCGGGAGTTATTTCCGTCGAGGGCACGGATGCTTCGCTTTCGGCTGCGTCGGATACTGTCGTTGGAGCCGTTGTAGAGAGTGAACCTGCTCGGCCCCCTGCGCCCCTCATGCCGTCGATGCACTTTGCTGCCAGTGCCGCATCGCGGGCTACAGATCAGCAGAAGCGCGATGAACTGCTGCAATGGGAGATTCAGGAGTCGTATAACCTCTCTATTCCATCACTCTCGATTCGTTCCTCTGTCTTTCTTCCGTCGCGACGCCACTGGGATGTGCGTGACTGGGAGACGCTCGAACGTCAGATGCAGGTAGGATTGCTGTACGGTGTCGTCGCTTATCCCCATGCGGCGGAGCCGGGGGAGCGCGGAACCATCGTGATTGCTGGCCACTCGAGTCCGCCCAACGCCTTCGCACGCGCAAGCAGCTTTGGCACGGTATTTGCCAGACCTACTACCATTAGTCTCGGCGAACAGATCGTGCTGCGTACGTCGCGTGAGAGCGTTACC
>CAYOLJ010000038.1:0-10098 GCA_964404805.1 uncultured Candidatus Peribacteria bacterium | reverse complement strand
ACGGATCAAGAGCTCATTGATCTCGTCGAGACCGATATACGTGAACTGCTCACGAAATATGATTTCCCCGGCGACAAGACGCCGATTCTGCGAGGCTCCGCCCTCAAAGCGCTAGAAGGTGATACAGGAGAAATCGAAACCCTGAAGAAGCTCTTGGATACGCTCGATGAGTGGATTCCTATTCCCGAGCGCCAGATAGACAAGCCATTCCTCATGTCGGTAGAAGATGTGTTCTCGATCAAGGGACGCGGTACCGTGGCTACGGGTCGTATCGAGCAGGGCAAGGTGAAGGTCAACGAAGAGGTCGAGATCGTCGGTATTAGGCCGACCAGCAAGACCGTCGTCACGGGTGTGGAGATGTTCCACAAGCTTCTCGACGAAGGTCTGGCCGGCGACAACGTAGGCTTGCTTCTGCGTGGTATTGAACGCGAGGATATCGAGCGCGGCCAGGTGCTGGCCAAGCCCGGTTCCATCACCCCGCACACCAAGTTCGAGTCAGAGGTGTATGTCCTCACAAAAGAGGAAGGTGGTCGCCACACGCCCTTCTTTAAGGGCTACAAGCCGCAGTTCTACCTCCGCACGACCGACGTGACGGGCTCTGTAGAACTGCCCGCCAACGTAGAAATGGTCATGCCGGGTGACAATGTGAAATTCGTCGTCACACTCGGTGCGCCGATTGCTCTGACCGATGGTACCCGCTTCGCAATTCGTGAAGGCGGTCGCACAGTCGGTTCAGGTGTGGTGACCAAGATCGTTGAATAATAAACAAGAGTCGTGGCGGAGGGTTTCGATCCTCCGCTGCGATCCTTCCACTCTGCTCTTTCCCCCCTCCTCTCCATGGCCCCTCAGAAGAAGGCACCAGTGAAGAAATCCCCTCCTGCAAAGGATACGAAGAAAAAAGCTCCTGCGCAGAAGAAGACTCGTGCCCCCCAGCCTTCGCTGAAGCTTCGACCGGCAAGCAAGAAGGAGCCTATGGTTGCCGTACAAGAGAAGAAACACACTCACGCTCCTACCCCCAAGAAAGCAGCCGATGCAAAGGCTGTCCCTTCGATTCGTATTCGCTTGAGCGCGTTCGATCACACTGTTTTGGATGAGGCAGCAGCAAAGATTATCGATACCGCAGAGCGCTCGGGTGCTGTGATTCACGGGCCGATTCCCCTGCCCACCAAAATCCGCAAGTTCACCGTGAATCGCTCAACCTTCGTGCACAAGAACTCGCGCGATCAGTTCGAGATGCGTACGCACCGTCGCCTAATCGACCTCAAAGAGACCACGTTCAAAACCATGGAGAGCCTGCAGAGCTTGAGCCTGCCCTCCGGCGTGGATATTGAGATTAAAATGCGGTGAGTTTAGCTTCTTAGCTTATTGGTAACTGCTAATAGGTTCGTGATCACTTCCACTTCTTCACCTTTAAGCCTGCCTCCGCCGCAGCCTGTTCTGCCTCCTGTTTGCTTGCGCCATCCCCCTGCGCCACACGTTCTTCACCAACGAATATGGCACACGTAAAAGTTTTTGCATGATCCGGACCTTGCTCATCAATCACCTCATAGCGCGGTGTGACGCCAAGAAGCTCCTGAGATTTCTCTTGAAAGACACTTTTGAAATCACGATGCTTGCCGGCTTTAAGCAGCTCCCCCAGACGTTGGAGAATGTGATCAAAACAGAATGTGCGTGCTGCCTCGAAACCCTGATCGAGATAGATCCCTCCAATGAGTGCCTCGAGGGAATTTGCCAGCGTTGAGTCCTTTTCACGGCCACCACTGGCCTCCTCTCCGCGACTCATGAAGAGGTATTCTCCTAATTTAAGCTCCCGCGAAACGACAGCGAGCTGCTTGCCGTTTACAAGGGCGGCACGCCAGTTGGTGAGCTCTCCTTCGCTCTTTTCCTCAAAAGAAAAGAGATACTCCGTAGTCACGAGCTCGAGCACAGCGTCGCCCAGAAACTCCATGCGCTCATTGTGCTTATGCAGATGAGCTTTTCCTGTGGCACTGCGATGCGTGAGTGCTTGCGCCAACAGATCCTTATTATGAAAAGAGAGATGCAGCGATTTCTCTAGGAGGACGGGAGATTGGGGAGCCATGTCGATATCAGTGTATGGGATCGATGAGAGAAGTGAAATAGTTCCTCAGGCATCCACCTACGCATGTATACCTTGCGCAATCGCATTGAGCACCCCATTCACAAATTTACTACTCTCGGAGGTACCGTACTCCTTCGCGATTTCAATGGCTTCATTCATGATGACAGCCGGCGGAGCTTCTTTGAGTATGAGAAGTTCATACGCGCCAACGAGCAGAACACACCGTGAAATCGGATCCATGCGTTCGAGCGACCATCCGGGCGCATGTTCCTGAATGGCTTTTTTGAGCGTATCTTCATGCTCTTCAATACCCAGGATCAGTGTTTGGGCAAAGGATTCATCCATCTCACCCAGCTCTTCTGCATTTCGCGAAAGCGACTCCTCTTCATCACACGACCTTCTCTCTCGCTCGAAGAGCGTCTGCATAACGGCAATTCTAGAGAGATGACGACGTCGAGCCATGAGAGAACGGAAAGAGCAACGGCAATTACGCTTTGATTCTTGTAATACCCTTTAGGGCTTTCTGCGTCTTTCGCTTCGGCGCAGCGAGAGCTGCAAACGGGGAATTCTGCTTATTCTTCAACTTGCGAATGCGCTTCTGCACATAGATCGAATGCTGCCGCCTGCCGCGGCTTTTCTCGCGCCGTTTCTTGGGTGTCGGTCGCTTCGACATGTTGGGCGTAGGGTAAACGAGAGCAAGGGTTTGTGCAAAGAAAATGTGAGCAGAATAACATCCTGTTTCCCGAATACGGCTTCACCGCCTGTTACCGCTGAGCGCCAGCATGAAACGTAGAATATACAGGAAGAGATTGAAGATATCGAGATAGAGACTCAGGGCCAGCAGAAAGGGATTAGCCCCCAGACGACCGAGTGCCTGAATGCGTTGCACATCGTACGCAGTGAACGCCGCAAAGATCACAACACCCACCCCTGCAATAAGTACCTCTGCTCCGCCGGTACGAAGTGATGGAACGAAGATCTGCAGAAGTGCGATCGCAATAAGCCCAATAAGACCCATGAAGAGCACTCTTCCGAGACCCGAGAGATCCGCCTTCGTCGTGAGCGCGAATACCGCTGTTCCTGCGGCCATGAAGACCGTCGCAGCCAGAGCATTGAGCAGAATCGTCGCTCCATTTACGTACCCCGCAAGAACGTACAGGATGTAGGGAGAGACTGTAATACCCGACAGCAGCGGAAAGGCTGCAAAGAGAATGATGTTGAGCGGTGAGGAACGCATCCACATGCGCGATGTGAAGATTAAAACGAGCTCAGCAATGAGAAAGAAAAGCTGTAAACCTGAACCAATCAACACCCGGGCGTACGCAATACCGAGAAATGTTCCAACGACCGTGAGGGCGAGGGCGAGAGCAAAAAGCCCATACACCTTCGCTTCAGAGGAGGAATTGAGTACAACCGGATGACTGCGGACAGAAGTGAGCGCCATAAGGATCCCATCATACGATGGACGATAAAGAATGCAATTGCCGCTTGCATAAGCCTCTTTACCGATGCTCTTTTCTGAGGATAGCCACGGAATGCTGTTTCTGGTACAATATATGGATTTATGCGCAAGTTCTCCGCAGCAATCATCGCCGTACTTGCCGCCATCCTTCCACAGGTGGTCCTGGCAGCCTCGAACCCGAATCCGGGCATCATTCAAACGTGCGTCGTGCCGGGAATTTCCTGTCTTGGCGGAGACCTGGCCTCGTATATCGACTCGACCCTTCTTGAAGGGGCACGCATCGCCTTCACGGGGCTACTCTTCGGCGCCATTCTGTACTACGGCATTCGACTGCTCGTTGCCCCCGAAAGTGAGAACACTCTCACAGAAACCTCAAAGGCATTCGAGTATGCAATTTTCGGTGTCATCCTCATGGTTGGTGCGAACCTCGTCGCTTCCAGTTTTGTGACGGGAGGCGTAGCCAAACCGGCGGGATTGAACACAGTACTCGGTACAATCGTCACCTTCATTAAAGCGATCATCGCCACGGCACTACTGGTGAATATCAGCATTCAGGGATTCAACATGATCACCTCGACCGACGAAGGTGGCTTCACCAAAGCGCGAACACGCTTTCTTCACGGTGTGTACGGTGCAGCCATCGTGCTTCTGGCCTCACCGATCGTGAACATGGTATACGGCAAGAACCCTTCAGCCGGAGAGATCGAATTAAAGGGAATTGCCAACTACATCATCACTATCTTCGGCCTACTCGCCGTCGTGGCACTGATCGTGAGCGGTATCATGCTGATTGTTTCTGTTGATGAGAGTTTCAAAGACCGAGCAAAGAAGCTCGTTACCGGAAGCCTCATTGCTCTCATCGTCGTCATCTCGGCCGGTGCACTCGTCAATTTCTTCATCATTCGACCATGACATATCGCTCTGTCATACGCTGGCTAGGAGCATGTGCACTGTGGACCATCCCCATGGTGGCTCACGGCTACTTCGAAGACACCATTCAGCACGTGGGCGGCGCGCTTTCGAGCGGAATTGGTGGTGCGGAATTCGGCAGCATCTACCAGGTCATCATCCAATCGCTGGTGGGAATAGCATCAATTCTCGGTGTTGTAATGATCGTACGAACAGGACTCACCCTCACAATCAGTCAGGATGAGGGACAATTCGCCAAGGCGAAGAAAACAATCATTGCCGTTTCTGCAGCGCTCATCATCATCAATCTTGCTCCGCGGATCGCCGAGGCGTTCATTGCCTACCAGAGCGGAGGAGCCGGCATTCTGGATACAGAAATAAGAGGCCTTCTCAGCTTCTTTGAAACGGTTGCTGCGATCACGGCAATCATCTTCTTGATTGTGAGCGGTATTCGCGCTGTGATCAGCTACGGAGGAGAAGACGGTGGAACACACATGAAACGTGCGATTATCAGTATTGGAGCAGGTATCCTCATTATTGCTGCCAAGCTGCTCATCGTGAACGCCGTTGTCTACGAGCGCACACCGAGCGGCATCCTCTCGATTATCTCCACGTTCATGACACTACTACTCGGCTTCATCGCGTTCGTTGCAACGATCGTACTTATTTGGGCCGGCCTGCTGATGATCGCGAATCTCGGCAAGGATGAACAGTACACGCGTGCCAAGAATCTCGTCATCCGCGTGGGCATCGGCCTCATTGTCATCCTCGTGAGCCTCGCATTGGTGCAATTTGTTATTGTATAAGAGACAAGCCTTCGACCGTCATCAAGATTATGGCCGACGGGACTTTTTTCTTGCGCGCATGCTTCACCGTCTCCATGCTTTTTCGAGATACTCCTTCACACACCGGTGAGCGTTGAAGTACCCGATAAGGCCGATGGCGCGCTTCATGCGACGGATCCAGCGCGCACGCCCCTCATAGTAGTACTCCGGAATAATTTCGTACTGCAGCTGGGTGTAGATATCCTCCGCATCCACAATACGCGTAGAGTCGAGAGAAGTGGCCTGCACGAGCGGGCCAATCCGCCAGCCGGCTTCGGGGTCGTACCCGTATCCCTCAATCCACCAGCCATCGAGCGTGGAGAAGTTGAGCACACCATTGAGGCACGCTTTCATCCCCGAGGTACCCGAGGCCTCGTGCAGACGCATGGGAGTGTTCAACCAAACGTCAGCTCCCTGTACGAGCAGCCTGGCAAGATCGGGGTTGTAGTTCTCGAGATAGGCGATCTTCACCTTATCGCGCAGAGCATGTGAGCGCTCCACCATGCGCTGAATCACCCCTTGTGCAAACGCATCGGACGGGTGAGCATTGCCGGAATGCACAATCTGTACACGTCCACGACACACATCCGCCAAGCGCTCTAAATTGTCGTAGAGAAGCTCCGGCTGCTTGTACGAAACCACGCGACGCGCACTGGCAATGGTGAGCACATCTGGATCGAATGTCAGGCCCGTACGCCGATTGACCTCAGCAATGAGACGTATCTTTGCCGTTTGATGTGCCTGCCATAATTCACCATCTTCGTAGTCACGACACGTTGAGAGGAGAATCGATGGATCAGTGCGCCATCCTTTGCTCTTCACATCAAAGAGTGCCTGCATTTCTGGGCTGGACCATGTGAGGTGGTGCACACCGTTGGTGATGGCATCGATCTTCGCTCCCGGGAACATTTTGCGCGAGACCTCCGCATGGATACGCGAAACCCCGCACGTAAAGCGGCTCATATTCATGGCAAGCTTCGTCATAGAGAGTGCATCCTCCCCCGCGAGTTTTTGAATGTGCCAGGGTAAGTTATCGCCTGCGATCTTCCATGCGAGATCGTAAGGGAACACATCATGGCCCGCCTTGATGGGCGTATGTGTCGTGAAAGCACAGGACCGTCGCACGTCCTGATCCCGCCACCCACGTTCGCGGAGCAATTCTAGGGTGAGGAATGCCGCGTGCCCCTCGTTCATGTGATACGTACCGATGTCTTCGTAGCCAAGAGCGCGCAGCATCTTGACGCCGCCGATGCCAAGCACAACCTCCTGCCGGATACGCATGGCTTGGTCACCGCCATAGAGCCTGTGCGTGATGCGATGCACTTCGGGGGGATTTTCGGGCAGGCTCGTATCGAGAAAGATGATCGGCACCGTCCCCTTCTCGCCCTTAAGGTCGAGCTGCCATGCACCCACCGTTACCGGCTGACCTTCGATGGTGACAGTGACACGCTGCGGAAGCCGCTTAAGATATGCCGAAGGATCCCATGCAATCTCCTCGTAACGCTGCGAGCCATCGGGGTTCAGGGTCTGCTTCAAATAGCCGTGCTTCCAGCAACCGGTCACACACACCGCTGGAGTACCCATATCTGCACACGACTGCATGAGATCAGCCGTGAGGATTCCCAGTCCCCCTGCAAAGGTGGGAATGGCGCTGTTCAAGCCAATCTCCATCGAGAAGTACGCGACAGTCAGAGCGGGTTTGGACATAGATTTGGCTGTTAATAGTATTATACAATATATTATGATTTATTGGAAGCACTGCCTGCACACCAAAGCAGTGACCGCAGGGCAAGAAATCCGTATCCTCGGCATACCATGACTCACATTGATCCCTTCATTTTCCGCGCCTACGACATCCGCGGAAAGGTTCCCACACAGATGGATGAAGACATCTACCGCCTGATTGGACAGGCTTTTGGTTCCATCGTGCGTGAACGCTACGCCCTCGATCACCCGAAGCTTGCCGTCGGACGCGACATGCGAACGCATAGTCCACGTTTGCAGCAGGCACTCATCGAAGGGCTCATTGGAACAGGGTGTGAGATTTTCGATATCGGCATGACGCCGAGCCCCGTGAACTACTTCACTATCGTGAAGCAGCAGCTCGATGGAGGTCTGCAAGTTACCGCAAGCCACAACCCGAAAGAGGATAATGGCGTCAAACTTCAGGTGCGGGGCGCAGTCGCGTTCGCCGGGGAAGATATTCAAACACTGTTCAAGAGAATTCAGGCTGGTACGTTCCTCACGGGTGAAGGCTCTGTGCAACCCATCGATGGCATCGCACCGTATCTGGATTGGATCGCAGAGCAGTTCGGCACGTGTGTCGAAGGGGCAACTGTTGTGATCGACACGGGCAACGGTACATCCGGACCCGTGATGCTCGAGGCGCTTAAGCAGATTGGGGCCAATGTCATCGGGCTCTACTTGGAACCGGACGGCACGTTCCCCAATCATCCCGCTGATCCCAGCAAGCGGGCTACGCTCAAAGAGCTGCAGAAGAGAGTACAGGCAGAGAAGGCAGACATCGGTTTCGCTCTCGATGGCGACGGAGATCGTCTGGGTATTGTGGATGAGCAGGGCACTATCCTCAGCTGCGATCAGACACTCCTCTTTCTTGCAGAAGATTACCTCAAACGATTTCCCGGTAAACCCGTTGTATTCACGACGAGCATGTCTTCGACGCTCGAAACCGAAATCCAAAAGTGGGGTGGAGAGCCTGTGATGTGCAAGGTGGGCCACTCCTTCGTGGAGCACGAGATGCAGAAGCACGGCGCCCCGCTGGGCGGCGAGCAGTCGGGTCATTTCTTCTTAGAAGATCTTGCCCACGGTTACGATGACGCCCTTATCGTGGCCCTGCAGGTGCTCGCGATTCTGTGGCGCACAAAGGAGCCTCTCTCGCAACGCCTTGCACGCTACCCCAAAGTCTTCGTAGCACAGGAACTGAGGCCGGTCTGCCCCGACGACCGTAAGTTCCAGGTGATCGACAGTATTATCACGCACTTCGAGAAGACGTATCCCGTGAATACGATGGATGGCGCACGCATCGATTTCGGTGATGGTGCGTGGTCGAATATCCGCGCGAGCAACACGAGCCCCAAGCTCTCGATCTGCATCGAGGCACGCTCGCAAAAGAGGCTCGCAGAGATTGAAGGGCTCATTCTCGAGCACCTTAAAACGTACCCAGAGATCACGCTTAAAGGGTGATTCCTCGCCAATAAACACCTCAGACCGAGTACAATATTTGCTCAAGTCTTGGGGGGTGTGCTAGAGTGCTCGGCGATGTGGCCATTTCGTCGCCGCTGCACTGAAGAAAAGAAGGGCGCCCGCCTGATCAAGCGTCTCGTCGTTGGGCTGATCATCGGCGGAGCCATCGGCTCTATCGTGGGCGGCAAGGTCGTCGATAAGCACCGCCGCGAGCACGGTGTGGATAAGGAGAAGGAGTAGAGTGGCGTATTTCTTCTTGCCCTTATTCTTCAAGTTCACCCACGAGGCTCTTCTCCATGACTTCACGTAGCCGGGAAGCGCTTTTGCTCTGTGTCAGTGCCCACATGAGTTTGACGAGCGCACACTCGAATGTCAGATCTTTGCCAGAAATGACACCAAACTGCTCTAGTGCGGCTTGCTTGCGAAAACGATGCAGATCGGTGCGGCCGCGAATGGTCTGTGACGTCATCACAATAGGAATCCCCTGTGCCGTGACGCGCCGCAACCACGGAAAGAGTCGTTCGGGGAGCATGCCGGGGCCGTAGGCACGCATGACGATGCCGTGCGGCTTGGTCGAGAGAATTGCATCGAGAAATGACGGTTGTAACGCTGGATGGAGCGTGACCACAGCCACATGCGAATCGAATGTAGGACGACACAGAAGCTGTCGCTTTCGTCGCACGATGCGGTTCTTACTCAAACGCACACCCTCATTGAATTCGGCAAGTGGTGGAATACGTGTGGTATCGAATGTCTGCAGCAGCGACTGATCCACCTTCTTCGCCCGACATCCCCTGAGTACATGGGGACCCAGCACGATACAGACTTCGGCAATGTCGAGCTGAGCGGCGCGAATCGCAAACACCAAATTCATACGCCCGTCGCCAGAGATGTCATTGATGGGCAGGAGCGCTCCTGTGAGGATCACCGGCTTACTCAGACCCTGCAGAGCAAAACTGAGGGCAGCAGCGGTGTACCCCATGGTATTCGTGCCGTGTACGACGACAAAACCATCGAAATCGTCGTAGTGCTGTTCAATCGTCTGTGCGATTTCGATCCAATCCTTCTCCGTGACTTCTGAAGATCCCACGTTGCTCAACGAAAAGAATTTGAGCGCCACTTCGCGCTGCAACTCAGGCAAAAAACGGTGGATTTCATTCAGAGACTCTATGGGCTCAATACGTCCGGTTTTGCGGTTCATCTTCATCCCGATGGACCCACCAACATACAGAAGTGCAATCTTCGAACGTGCCATAGGTGGAGTTTACTCGTGGGCCTTGCTCGTGCAAGAAAATGGCAAAGGAGTCCCCTCATCCCGTTCCTACTACTCACCGAGAATCACCTCCTCCACCTCGTGAACTGCTACATCCAGTTGGTCATCGCGATTCACCACGCGCGCCGTACACAGATCTGCAATCTTCAACTCTTTGTCCATACTGGCGATGCGCCGCTGCAGCTCTTCTTCTTCAATTGGTGCACGCTTGCGAATGCGCTCAATGAGCCCATCACGACTTTCGGGCAGAATGAAAATAGAGACGAGTGGAAAGCGCGCCTCCTTGCCAGAGAAGAGGGCGTGCGTACGAATGCTGCGAAAGCCCTGAATATCCACTTCACGCACG
>CAYOLJ010000037.1:0-10099 GCA_964404805.1 uncultured Candidatus Peribacteria bacterium | reverse complement strand
AGGCGCTCCCTGCCTGCAGGATCACCTCTTCACCCCACTGGGGTCCCAGAATCTGCATGCCAATAGGAAGATTGTCTTTCGAGAATCCGCACGGCAGCGAGAGGCCGGGAATACCGGCAAGGTTGATGGGGGCAGTTAAAATATCTTCCAAGTACATCTGCACCGGGTCATCGGTGTGTGCACCGATGGTGAAGGCGGGTGTCGGAGCCACTGGGGCGAGCAAACAATCCACTTTCTCAAAGGCCGTATCGAAATCGCGCTTGATGAGCGTGCGCACCTTCTGCGCCTGGCGATAGTACGCGTCGTAGTACCCTGCCGAGAGCGCGTAGGTACCGATCATGATGCGGCGCTTCACCTCGTCACCAAAGCCGCTCGAGCGCACGCGCTCGTAGTACTCGATGAGGGTGTCGCGTTCGGGCACAGAATGACCGAAGCGAATACCGTCATAGCGCGCCATATTCGAGCTCACTTCGGAGGGCCCCAGCACGTAGTACGTGGCGATGGCGTAGGGCGAGTGCGGCAGGCTCACATCCACCACCTTCGCACCCAGCGATGTGAACACTTTGGCGGCCTCACGCACGGCTGACTCTACCTGTGGGTCCATACCCTTGATGAAGTACTCTTTGGGCAAACCGATTTTCATACCCTTCACGCCTTTCTGCAGCACCTGCGTGTAGTCGGGAACGGGTACATCGCCCGTCGTCGCATCGAGAGGATCTTTACCGGCGATGGCCCCGAGCACGATTGCTGCATCCTCCACGGTCTTTACGAGTGCGCCAATCGAATCGAGAGAGCTAGCCATACTTAACACCCCGTAGCGACTCGTACGGCCATAGGTGACTTTCAGCCCTACGCATCCGCAAAAACCCGCCGGCTGGCGGATCGATCCTCCTGTATCGGTACCGATAGCGAACAGACATTCATCCGCCGAAACGGCTGCGGCCGATCCGCCGGAAGATCCTCCGGCCACGCGCGACTGATCCCATGGGTTCTTCGTCACGCCGTAGCAGCTCGTCTCAGTCGAGGCGCCCATGGTGAATTCATCGGTGTTCGTTTTTCCCAGACTGAGGGCGTGCTTCTCTTTCAGTCGCTTGGTCGTGGTGGAATCGAAGGGCGGAACGAAATCCTTATCGCGCAGGATATTGCTACAGGCCGTGGTGGGTACGCCCTCCTCACAGAAGACGTCTTTGGCCAGATACGGAATGCCGGCAAGCGGATGATCAAACGCCCCTTTCTTATCAGCTTTTTTGGCTTCATCCAGGGCTCGGTCGAAATTTCGGTGCACCACTGCGTTGAGAGATTTATCGACAGATTCAATGCGTTCGATGCACGCGCGGGTGAGATCCACGGCCGAGAGTTTCTTACCCTTTAGCCGTTCGTGTGCCTGTGCAATGGTAAGGGAGGATGTCATCCGAGAGCGGAGGGGGTTTCGATCTGCTGATCGACAATGGGTAGAGGGCTCACGTTCAGAAGGGCCTCGGTTGTCACGGGGCATTCGGCAATAGCGTCTGTGCGAGTGATGTTGTGCAAACCGGTAACTTGCGCAGTCGCCTCCACATTCTTCGTATCCACTTCTTTGAGTTTTTCGATGTAGTCGAGAATCGCCGTAAGTTCACGACTGAATTTTGTGACCTCCTTCTCAGACAGCGCGAGCCGCGCGAGCTTGGCAATGTGCCGGACTTGGTCAGGAGAAAGTGACATGGGAATGCAGTATACAGGGATCAGTATTCAGGAATCGGAGATTTCAGAAAAGGCAAAACGACGTCAGACATCTCTGTTCCCTCCATCCCGCATGTTGCATACTACTTGTTGCCATGAAGCTTCTCCATCTCTGTGGGCGCAAAACCAACCAACGCGTGCTCACCAAAGGCACGCTGTGGCGAGGCAAAACCATGAATGTGCGATGGATGCCGGGCATTCCCCAGAGTACGTGGCTCCGTCTCAAGGAGCGTTCTCCGCAGGGGCTCTACATTGGGACATTCGCCCCTCTGTCTCTCAGTAAGCGTGCAGTAGACCGCAACCGCATGCGTCGTCGCTGCCGTGAGGCCCTGCGCATCACTATGCAGAAAGAAACGGCATTTCCAGCCTTTCAATTGTTAGTCTCACCGCGTTCCTCTAGTCTCTCTTGCGACTTTCAAGCGGTCCTTGCCGATGTCCGCTCCTTCTTCATTCTTCTCCGCTCATGCCCCAAGCCACCCGCAAACGCAGCGCCCTCGTCGAGTTCGCGCTGATCTTCGCCATCGTCTACATCGTCACACAGTTGGTGTTCCGGATGTTTTTTCCGCAGACGAACGGGCCTAATGGGCTTGCCGATGTCGTGTTGAAGCCGGTGTCAGCAACGGTGAAGGGGGGGCATACCATCACGCTCTCGCTGCGCAACAATACGGAGGGAACACTCCTTCTGCCTAACCGCTGTCCCATGCCACCGGTGGAGGTATTTTCGGTTGCAGGGGAAGGAACAGGAGCCACGCTTATGCCACTCATGGCAACCGAGACGGCGCTTCCGTGCATCCCGCTCACCGAAGTTGCACCAAAATCCGATGTAAAAATCGATTTGGGTCCGTGGAAGTATTCGCTCTTCTCGCAGTTTGGAACCTACGAAGTGCGTCTGCCTGCCGAGGCACAATTCCGTACGGCGAGTGGCGCAATCATTCCCGCAGAATATGGCACGCTCAGTGGTCGCGTGACGCTACGCGAAGAGGGTTCCATGACCAAGCTCTTTCGGGCATTCATCACCAAGCCATTCCTGAATTTCCTCATTTTCATCGCCTCTCTTCTGCCCGGTCACAGTTTGGGAGTCGCGATCATTGTGCTTACGCTCGTCGTGAAATTTCTGCTGTTTATCCCCACACAACACTCATTAGAGGGGCAGAAGAAAATGCAGAAGGCTCAGCCGCTTCTCGATGAGATCCGACGCAAGTTCAAAGAAGATCCCAAGCGCATGCAAGAAGAGACAATGAAGATATGGAAGGAGCACGGCATCAATCCGTTCCAGTCGTGCCTGCCGCTCTTGATTCAGATGCCAGTGCTCATCGGCGTGTTCTACGTTGTGCGTGATGGCTCGGTACTCGCGCTCTCGCAGCATCTCATCTACCCCTTCTACCAAAACCTCGATTGGTCATTCGGCACCACGTTCATCGGTCTCGATCTCTTGAAACCCAATGTCTTCCTTTTTCCACCACTCCTCGTTGTTCTGCAGTTCATTCAAATGAAGCTCTCGTTTGCAGCAGCGAAGAAGAAGCGCGAAAAGAGCGGCGAAAAAGCAAAGGGTGAAGGTGACAAGAATCAGCAGCTTCAGCAGAAGATGATGCTCTACGGGCTCCCGATCATGATCGGTGTCTTTGCCTTCCAGTTCCCGTCAGCCGTGTCGCTGTACTGGGGCGTGTCGACCCTCTTCGCTATCGGTCAGCAGATCATTGTGAACCGCGAGAAGATCACGCTGTGAAGATTGGTTTCACTCCCTGCCAGCTCTTTCTCTTTTTTGTACTATCCTCCATTCCCCGACCCCTTCCCCCACAAAGAGGAAGGGGAGATGCCTAGGAATGGAAACAACTACAAACAACAAACATTCCCCCTCTCTCGTGGAGAGGGGGGTAGGGGGAGAGGTTGGAAGCCCGTCATGCTACTGTCACCTCCTCGCACAGGTACACATCCTGAATCGCGTGCAGGAGTTCGATGCCCTCATCCATGGGTTTCTGGAATGCTTTGCGACCCGAGATCAGGCCCGTACCGCCGGCGCGCTTGTTGATGACCGCGGTCTTCACGGCCTGCGCCAGATCGTCCTTGCCGCTGGCACCGCCACTGTTGATAAGACCCACGCGGCCCATGTAGCAATTAGCTACCTGGTAGCGACAGAGATCGATGGGGTGATCGGTGCAGAGGGTTGAGTACATGCGCTCGTCGCTCTTACCGTACTTGCCTTCGGGGCTCATAGCTTTGTATCCGCCATTACACTCAGGGAGCTTCTGCTTGATAATGTCGGCCTGCAGTGTGACTCCGAGGTGATTAGCCTGCCCTGTGAGGTCAGCAGCGGTGTGGTAGTCCTTTCCATCCTTCTTGAAATCTTTATTCCTGAGGTAGCACCAGAGCACCGTGAACATGCCGAGGTCATGTGCGCGCGAGAAGGCTTTTCCCACTTCCACGATCTGACGTCGTGACTCCGGCGATCCGAAGTAGATGGTGGCCCCCACACCGAGTGCCCCCATGTTGTGCGCCTCTTCGATCGTACCGAACATCACCTGATCGAACGTGTTGGGGTAGGTGAGCAGCTCGTTGTGATTAATCTTCACGATAAAGGGGATCTTATCGGCATACTTCTTGGCGACAATGCCCAGCACGCCAAATGTCGAGGCGACCGCATTGCAGCCTCCATCAATCGCCAACTTCACGATATTCTCAGGATCGAAGTAGTCGGGATTTGGCGCGAAGCTCGCTCCAGCTGAGTGCTCGATGCCCTGATCCACCGGCAGAATGCTTAGGTAGCCCGTTCCGCCCAGCCTGCCGTGCTCGTGGAGCTCCTGCAGATGCTTCACAGTTTCCTTGGGCCTATCGGAGATGCCGAAGATATCCTTCACGTGCGAGCCGCTGGGCAGGTGCAGGCGCTCTTTAGGGATGCCTTTGCATGTGTGGTTGAGCAGTGTGTCGGCGTCGGTGCTGAGAACCTTTTTGATATCGGCAGTACTGAGCATTGCAGGAGTGGGGAAAACAGACGTTGAGCGAAGGCTAGCACGGGAAGGGCGTAGGGTGTAGGGCGTAGGGTTTGGAGTACGGAAAAGAGTATTTGACAGTAATATATAATGTTTCTTGATATCCATATTATATTCGGGCATACTTATCGCTGAGCCACACGATCCTAGGGTCCCGTAACATGGATTGTTCCTGGGTGGTTCCGGTGGCTCACGTCCTTGTTTCTTTGGAAGGAGACAAGACGATGCTCGTTCGAACTGTCAGTGAAGGTGGTGTTCTGGTTCTTGGCGGCGATCATCCAGGTGTGATCGCAGTCCTCAAAGCGCGGACCACTAAGGCGAAGTTGGGACTCACGGTGCATACCGAGGTTCCGATCTTCAACGTCAAGGTTCTGCGCGCGATCATCCGTCGCGAGCTGGAACAAGCTCCTCAGGAGCCTTCAGATCTCAGCGAGTCCCTGTCTCGGGAGGAGATCATCGCGCTGCGGACCATGATGGTTCTGCTGGAGGATCCTGTCAGCAATAGCGCTGCCATCATTGAACTGCTGGTGAGCTCCGGATTGGTAGATTTGACCTTCGGAGCCGCACCAAACGACGAGTAGCGATGGATCGCACTGATCCTCGCACACTCAGGCCCCGTGCCTGACAGCCGACCCCGGCCCGCTTGCGTCGCCGGGGTCCTTTTTACCTACTCGCGGTGGCGCAGTCTTCGCTATGCTTGTGTCATGCCGACAAAGCAGACAGCTGGCTTCCATCTGCACAACACCCTCACGAGGAAGGAGGAAGAGTTTGAACCAATCAAAAAAGGGAAGGTGACGATGTATACCTGTGGCCCCACCGTGTACGGCCGGCCGCACGTCGGTAACTACGCCTCCTTCCTCATGGCCGACCTGCTCCGGCGTTGGCTGGAGGTCATCGGCTACGAAGTAATCCATGCTAAGAACATCACCGATGTGGGGCATCTGCTGCACGATGCTGATCAGGGTGATGACAAAGTGCAGAAGCAGGCGGAGCGGGAGAAGTTACATCCACTTGAGATCGCCCGGAGGTACGAGACGGAGTTCCTCGATGATGAGCGTGCACTCAATATGCTCGAGCCGGCCTATCGCCCGCGTGCCAGCGAGTATGTGAAGCAGATGCTCACACTCGTTAAAAAGCTCCTCGAAAACGGCCATGCGTACGAGACGAACGATGGCATCTACTTCTCTGTCGAATCCTTTCCTGCGTATGGTGCCCTCTCGGGCAACACACTCGAGAACCTCTCGGCCGGTGCGCGCGTTGAAGTAAAAGAAGAGAAGAAACACCCAGCCGACTTCGCCCTTTGGAAGAAGTGCGTGGGCGGTAACGGCGCACACATTCTGCGGTGGTCGTATGCCACGGGCGAAGTCTCCAACACAGAGGGTGAGGATCCTGCCTCGGGGTTCCCCGGTTGGCACATCGAGTGCTCGGCTATGAGTTCGAGTCTCTTAGGTGAGCAGATCGACATCCACACGGGGGGCGAAGACAACATCTTTCCGCACCATGAGTGCGAGATTGCGCAGAGTGAGGCATCTAGCGGCCAAAAACCCTTCGTGAAGTACTGGGTCCATCGTCGTCGCATCCAGATGGGGGAGGAGAAAATGAGTAAGAGCCTTGGCAACGTGTTAAGTTTACCTGACGTGATTCACGAGGGATTCAGCCCCCTAGACCTGCGGTACTACCTCCTCTCAGTCCACTACCGCACCAATTTGAAGTTCACAGTGAAGGGTTTGGAAGAGGCTCGTGCTGCAAGGCGCACCTTAGTTGAATGGATGATAGACAAACAAGGTGCGGGACTTGCCGCTCCAACCGTTCAATCAGGACGACCCCGTCCAATCGCAACTTCAGAACAGGTTATAAAGCATGGAGATGCATTCGATGCGGCGATGAATTCTGATCTCAACACACCTCGAGCACTTGCAGCTATTTTCGACTGCTTTCATCTCATGAATAGATCTGTGATGCCAGATGCTTCCACGAGCAAGGCACTTGTAAGTTTCATTGAAAAAATTCGTCACACCTTTGGCTGCTTCGAGCCGGAGGAACTTGATCTATCTGCCGATGTTCTCACGCTCCTTACGAAGCGCGACGAAGCGCGGAAGGTAAAAGACTTCCATCGCAGTGATGAGTTACGAGACGAAATTTTAGAGAAGGGATATGAAGTGAAAGATACGGCGGAGGGACAGAAACTGCGGAAGGCGTAATGCGTCAGCTCAATATTTGATGGGACTCCTTCCTCGTTGATGCAGGTTTGAATCAGTTTCTTTTGTCAGAGGAGGAGGGAACCTTGTCCGGTTCCCTACCCCCTCCGACACCTCCCTTACCTTCCTGACAGTAAACCCCAACGTCCTGTTGGCTCTGTCTCTGATAGTCATTCGCACGTGCTCCGCGTCTGGTTTGTGTGTTTGTTTTGTTTCTCTGTGTTGAATTTCCCCTTCGTCTTTGTTTATTCAGCGTAGCCATTGAAAATAGGTACTCTCATTTAGGAAACCTAAGGGAAAATGTCAGGACGATAAAACGTGGTGTTAAGGCGATTGAACGGAAAATGAGTTTTACCAACATATATTTTCCATTGATCAAGTGGGTTTTTTCTTCCTTTTCCGTAGCCAGAAAGAGGGGTTTCTCTGAGCTATTGTTAAGAGAAAGCGCCAATAAGTGCCTTCTAAAGCCAGCATTCTCGTCCCTATTGGCACAGGAGCCACTGTAACACTCCTCCCCCTGCTGCGTTTCACGCTACGCACGGATCCATGCGAGATCTTGCAGTCTACTGCAGATTTCCATAGGATCTCCGCGATCTGCCTTCCTCGAGGAAAGGAAAGTGAGATCCGTGTATACGCCCTTTGACAAGTCGGCGCCTTGCCTTTGTCTCACGTATGCGAGACAAGACAAGTTTCACACTTCGCTTTCCGTATGCCGGAAAGGGGGGTCGTGCTCACTTCAGTGGCCACCTAACCCTGGAAAGGATCTCTCTGGCCTCGTGACACCTCTTTATATATAAGGAGAAGAGTCTCGCATTTATGAGGCTCGCTCTCGCGCACAAGAGCGCAGAGGGACAGGCGGCAAGTCACTGCTCACACACTATCTATCACTCCATTATCGCATTTCCTCATTTCCTCATTTTCATTCGGTCTTTATTTCCTCTCTACTCCATACTTATGGATATTTCCCGCTTTAAGAGAGCCTGCGCGGGTCTGTCTGTTGCAGCGATCATGTTGACTCAGGTCAGCACGGCGTTTGCGGCTTACAGCGATGTCCCGTCAGGCGTGTGGTACGGAGATGCCGTTTCAGCTTTCACTGATGCTGGCTATCTCGATGCTACACAGCCGCGCTTCCGTGGTGGTGACACTGCCACGCGTGCGGAATTCACGAAGCTGATCGTCATGTTGAATGGCGGTCTGCTCTCCACTCCTCCGGCCGTGCCGAGCTTTAACGACGTGCCGACTGGCGCGTGGTTCTACGCTTACATGGAAGAGGCAGCCAAAGAGGGCTGGGTCCGTGGTGATGGCAACTGCTACGGCAGCAAGCCATGCTACGGCCGTCCCAACGCGAATATCAATCGCGCTGAGGCCGCTGCCCTCATCGTCCGTGCCTTCGGCTTGGATTCGACCGGCGCTGCTGTGCAGTTCGTCGACAATCCAACCGGCCAGTGGTACACGGAGCCCATCCAGACTGCTGCAGATCACTGTGTCTTGCAGGGTGACGATTCCACGGGTCGTGTTCGCCCCTCTGACAACATGAACCGCGCAGAAATGGTGGTCATGCTCTACCGTGTCGACCAGGGTCTCACCTTTGGTGTCGACTGCGGCCAGGGCCAGGTGGCTGTTCCGGCAGTCAAGTCTGTCATGGCAACATCCGCAGTGACCGTCGAGGTCGAATTCACGGTGGCCATGGATAAGGTATCGGCCGAGACCAAGGGCAATTACACGGTGTCCGGGTCCCCGACTGTACCGATCAATGCTGCCAAGCTCATCGCCAAGGACACTGTCGAGCTCACGCTCGGCGAGGACATGGTGGCTGAGCATGAGTACACCCTTCAGGTAAAGGACGTCGAATCGGCGGCCGGAGACATGGTCTCGGGCACCAAGACCTTCGCTGGCTACACAGCCATTGTGAAGGGCGATGGTGAACTCGAGGTCTCTCTTTCCTCCAAGAACCCCCGCGGTGACACCCTCCCGAAGGGTGCCGTGGGCGTCGTCTTGCTCTCCGTTGACTTCACCGCGTCCTGCAAGGACAAGGTGGAAATGGAGAACCTGACCCTCCTTCACGAGGGCTTCGGTGTCTCTACCGATGTTGACGGTGTGTACGGTGCCGTAAATGGCGCGCGTGTCACACGCAAGCGCACGATCGACGCGCAGGATCAGACCGCAGACTTGCGGTTCTCTTCCGCACTCGTGATCGATCCATGTGAGACCGTGACGGTTGACCTCGTCGCGGACTTTAACTCCACGGCCACCACGTCCGGGGAGCACAACTTTGTGGTTGAACTGCCGTCTGACGTCACGAGCAATGCTCAGGCCGTCACCGGTAACTTCCCGCTCCGCGGCGAGACCTTCAAGGTCGCTGCCGTCACGAGCGGTATCATCACCATCACCTACCGTTCGGTAAACCCGAGCAAGGTGCAGGTGGGTGATAAGGGCAAGGTGATCGGCAAATTCGAAGTCGATGCCGACTCCACTGAGGATCAGACGCTCTACTCGATGACATTCGAGAACAACAGCTCCGCCTCTGATGGTGACTACGTCAACATTGCGGTCCGCCGCTCAGATGGCACGATCCTCACCAACACTGTTGCACAATCAGTAGGTGACTTCGTTACGGTGGTCTTCGATCCTCCCTTCACAGTGTTGGAGGGCGACAAGATCACGCTCGAGATCATTTCTGATATCGTGAACGGTGCTGACAAGTCCATTCAGATGCACTTCGAAGAGAGCTCCGACCTCTTCGCAGTTGGTTCACTGTACGGATACGGCGTGAACGGACAGCTCTACGGTTCGCAGGTGAGTATCCCCACGGATAACGCCACGACCGTCGCCATCGATGCTGGCGAATTCACCATCGGTATCAATGGTCCGTCCACCACGCAGTACACGAGCGACAGCAATGATGCAGTTTTCGCCAATATCTCGTTCAATACTGGTGGCGAGGATATCGACATCAAGAACATGTACATGCTTGTCCTCGGTCAGACCGCTACGGGCGCCTTCATGTGTGAAGATGGATTCGGTGCGGCCACTGCAGCAGGTTGCAGCGGTACGGCCGATGTCGATGAAATTTCTGACATGATGGAAGGTGTGGAAATCCGCAATAAGGCCACAGGTCGCACGGTTTCGGCCGTTCGCCTGACGACCACCGGAACCTCCGGT
Source organism: uncultured Candidatus Peribacteria bacterium (assembly GCA_964404805.1). Classification (GTDB taxonomy): domain Bacteria; phylum Patescibacteriota; class Gracilibacteria; order Peribacterales; family Peribacteraceae; genus Peribacter. The sequence goes on along the minus strand of CAYOLJ010000037.1, from coordinate 33 downwards.
AACGCGTCTACGGCCGTTAAGGGACAGTTCCAG
>CAYOLJ010000036.1:0-10125 GCA_964404805.1 uncultured Candidatus Peribacteria bacterium | reverse complement strand
CCACGCGGAGCACGGTCTCCGTGGCGAGCTTCTGCTCCGTGATGATCTTCATAAATTCTTTGATACGGTTTTTAGTTCCTTCGTTGAGCGCTGGAATTTCTTCTACACGCGCCAGAGATGACCAGAGCGATGCGCCATTTACCCCGCTCCAGTCGCGAATGTGCTGTAGCGTTGTCTCGCCGATCTTGCGCCCGGGCACATTGATGATACGTAGCAGCGATACGAGATCTGCGGGATTGAGAATCACGTGCAGATACGCGAGTACATCCTTTACTTCTTTGCGTGCGTAAAACTTCACACCGCCCACAATGCGGTAGGGGATTCCTAGTCGCATGCATGCCTCTTCGAACAGGCGCGATTGCGCGTTGGTGCGGTAGAGGATTACCTGTTGATTGAGCGGCACGCCCTCTGCTTTGATCTGTGTAATGCGTTTGAGCGCCTCTTCTGCCTCTTTATGCTCATTTTCCACCTCGTGCACGAGGATCTGCGGTCCCTCTTTGCGATCGGACCACATCTTCTTCTTCGGTCGGCTGGAATTTGCGGCAATCACAGCATCGGCGGCCGAGAGGATCAATTGTGTGGAGCGGTAGTTCTGCTCCAGCTTGATCTCGGTCGCGTCTTTGTACTCTCGCTGGAATTCTAGAATATTGCGGATGTCTGCCCCGCGGAATGCGTAGATCGATTGATCGGGGTCGCCAATTACACAGAGATTGCGATACTTCTGTGCGAGGAGTGTAGTGAAGAGGTACTGCGCGTGGTTCGTATCCTGATACTCATCCACGTTGAGGTACCGCCATGTTTCTTGATAGCGATCGAGCACGGCGGGTACCTCATGAAAGAGGCGCACCACTTCGAGCATGAGATCGTCGAAATCGAGAGCGTTGGCTGTGCGCAGGGCTTTCTCATATGCTGCAAAGGCGCGACAGATCGTTTCCATGCGCGGAGACGTTGCGTCCTTCATGGCTTCTGCCGGGCTCAGTGCTTCGCATTTAAATCGTCCGACGTACGAAAGTGCGGCACGGTGCTTGAGTTCGGCTTCTTCCACCTTCATCTCGCGAAGCACCTGTTTCATGAGTCGTTGCTGATCATCTTTATCGTAGATCACGAACGAACGATCGCGCCCCAGCTTCTCGATGTCTTTTCGTAAGATCCGTGCACAGATGCTATGAAACGTCCCCATCACAGGGAGCTTGGCGCTTTTCGATCCCCACACAGCGGGATCTTCACCTTCGGTTAAGTGCAATAAATTCTCGATGCGTGATCGCATCTCTTTCGCCGCCTTGTTGGTGAATGTGACTGCGAGGATCTGCCACGGCGGCACGCCCTGTGCAATCAGATTCGCGATGCGGTGCGTGAGCGCCTTGGTCTTGCCGCTGCCGGCTCCTGCGAGAATGAGGAGTGGTCCATTCGTATGTTCCACAGCTTCGCGCTGCGGTTTATTGAGGGAATCTAAGATCAGCTTGGACTTTTTTTCTGTGCGCGATGGAACGTCGGCTGCTCTCACTGAGGCATCCTATCAGACGGCTTCTGATTCGCAGAAAGTTTTTGGCGGAGTTTGAGCGCAATTTGCTCAGCCTCGTTTGCAAGACGTTTACATGTCTGCTCAGTGGTCTCACCTTTATCGGCAACACCTTTGACGATGATTCCTGCCTGTCGGTCTTCAACGCAGATTGTCGTTTCGCCATCGGTCGGGAGCCACCAACTGATGCCTTCTTGCTGGCCATCAGGATCCCGCATTGGTGTGGAATAGGCTATTTCTGCTTTTGCCATAGGAGAGGAGGGAACAGAGGAGGTTTAAGGTACTGCTATCCACAGGCTTGTCAACCGCGCTGCAGCTGGCGGATGAGGGTTTCACGGATGCTCCGAATGCTTCCGCCAATGGCGTTGGGGCGGATTTCTTCGAAGGCTTTCCGTCCAGAGCTCAATTCCGTCACCGTGACACGTGTTTTGCTGGAACCATTGAGTCTCTGGTACTGGATGCGGTAGCCACCAGATTCTTCTTCGGTGGGTTCCGAAGGGCAGTGCGGATCGGTTTCCATGGAACAGAAGGGTAGAGAGATACAAAAAACCCCGCTTGCGCGAGGTGGGTAATACACTTAAGCCAGCTCGCGCTATCCTTGCGGGACGACGACGAGGACGAGGCTCAAAATCGAATGATGCTGTTGCATCTGCGCTTATGATAGGCTGCTTTTCCCTTCAGTCAACGGACGATCATTTCGTCCTTATTGTAAGAGTGCATCCACATCGTCCTTTTTGATTTTTGGTTTGGGATTTGTGAGTTCCATGAGTTGCTGCTGTAGGAGAGCTGGGTTTGCAACGAGATCTTTGAATTCGGAAGTATTGAATGTTAGGTGACGCATCTTTGCCATTCTTATGGCGATATCTTTTGCCATATCTTTGTCGATTGAGCTTGATTTAACTAATGTCTGGAGACCGCTTTGCATGAGAACGAAATCTGCGGCATTGCGTTGGCGGATATGGAAGTCTAATTGTGCAATAAGGTCGACGACATGCTCACGGTCTTGTGGGTCCCATGCCTCGGCGATTTCGTACTGTTCAATTCGCTTGAGGCCCGCAAGGATGGGCGAAAGGGCTTCAGGAGAGATGATATGGAAATGGAAGCTTTCCTCGTAAAAATACGTCTCCTTGAGTTCTGGAATGGCGAAGGTGGGAATGATGAGAAAGATTGTCGAATAGATTTTCTCATTGCCCTTATATTTTTTTGCTGTCTCCTTCACTTGAGTAGAGATAAAAGTTTGAAGATTCTGCGCTTGTGATACCTTTGCATCAAAGATCACATACTGTCCAAGAAATTCAATAATGAAGTCTGGTTTTCGAGGACCATGAAAACCTTCGGGAAGCCTTGTGTTATCAAAGAAAGAGAAAGGGTGCTGTGGCTTTTTGCAGAGCGCAGAAAGTAGTCCAACCACAGTATCTTCATGCTCTTTCCACAGGCGATCTCGGTTATCTTTTTCCCGTTGTTGACGCTCATCATCATCTCTACGGATGCGCTGGCGCTCATCTTCCAATGCTTTCACGGCATTTTCTTGTTTATTTACCATATCCTCGTGTTTTTTTTGGCGCTGTTCTTCTCTGGTCTCAAATTTCGTCACTTGATCATGTAACTGATCTCGTTCTTTCTGTGCGGACTTGTAATCCGCTTCCAGGTTCTTGTAGCTGTCGTATAGTTGCCTGCCCTGTCCTTCTTTTTTGGCTCGTTCGGCTTTTTCCTTCTCCAAAGCATTCTTCAGCTCTCCCACCTCTTGTGTCTTTCGATCCAGATCTGACTTGAGTGCGGGGTCTGTCGAAGCGCGGGAACTCATCTGGTTCCAAACAATGAAGAGGGAAACCAAGAGCACGCAGCCGATCAGAATGTAGAGCGGAGTCATATGAGCATCCTAGCAGGGCTTGCTCTGAGAGTAGTCGAAGGGTGAACATCTGTCCACTCCCTTTTAAACTCCGTGCAGTAACTGAAGAGAAAACTTACCCGCAGGAAAAACAAACGCGCGAAGGCGAGCTTTGCTTGTCTGGAGCGCAACCACATTAAGGGAAGGGTGGGTCCGTGGGAGTGACACCGTAGGTGGCCCTTCCACGCCTAAATGCTTGCTTTCTGCAAAATTTCGCTTAGAATTGGCTCCTGTCCTCGCTTCTCCGTTTGAGCGCTCGATCGCTCGGGAGGCGCGGCTCGCAACTTCTTTTCGCACGTCATGTCGTTCGCGGACGATGTGACACGTTCCCTCTCTCCCACTCTCTTTTATGCTCAAGCGCGCCTCGAAGAAACGTCTCATTACCAAGCATCGCATACACGATAAAGACACCGGGTCCGCCCCCGTGCAGGTGGCGATTCTTACCAAAGAAATCAATCTTCTCAGTAAGCATCTCACTGAACACAAGAAGGACTTTTCGGCTCGTCGTGGGCTTTTGGGCAAAGTGGCGCAACGCCGCAAGCTTCTCAACTATCTCAAGATGAATAAGCCCGAGGAGTACCAGGCTGTGCTCGAAGTGCATGATCTCAAGAAATAAGGTCTTGCTGGCGGTATAGAGGATAGGAGAATGAAGAGGTATACTGGTGTTTGGTATGGCCGTGCCTCCTAAGCATCTACGGGATCTCTACAAGCTCTTCTCTTCTGTTCGGAGCGAAGAAGAGGCGAAGAAGCTTCTCGCTGATATTCTTACGCCGCAGGAGCTTTCGTCCGTCGCGGAGCGCTGGCAACTCATTCAGGAGCTCACCAAGGGCACGCCCCAGCGGGATATCGCGAAGAAGTTAAAGATTTCCATCAGCAAGATCACGCGCGGATCCAGAATGCTCCAGTACGGAGGCGGTGGATTTGGCTATTTCCTGAAGAAACTGAAGAAGGCAAATCAACAATAAGAACAAACGAAGGATACCCTTTTCCACCTTTGTCGCGACAAAGGTGGAGCCAAAACGCTGGCGCGCCAACGCCCGCTCCGCCTGGCCCTGTGCCTCCTCGCCGACTCCTACAAGGATTCGGAGTCGTCTCGTCGGCGTCCACCGCTCTCATGCGGTGCAGGGCCTTCCCCTTCACCCCCCGTGACGCGCCGCCCCCACGTTTCCTGTTTTGTTTATGCATTTGTTAGCTGTTGGTTGTTTTGTGATTTTTGAAAATAAGTCTTGATTTGTCTGAAGGAGTTGTGTACCGTTGTAACGGTACATGGAAACATCCCCCTCCACTTCGTCGGCGCAGCAACTCCTCTCGGTACGGATCCGATCCGGAAGAGATGTTCGTGAGGTAACAACGAATGTGCAGAACGTGACGGAAAAAGTGCGGGCTCTCTGTGCAGACCTTCATGTTGATGAAGCTGCATTGCAGAGAATCTGTGCGAGCGTGCAGCAGGCAGTGGCTCGGATGGGATCGCTCAATCATCCGGATGAGAAGATCGTCTTCTGCGATTGTGACGCGCAATTTACGGGCAATTGCAGGGCTCCGTTCCTTGTTCCGAAGAATCCGTGCAACGCAGACTCCGCCGATAAGCCTCTTGAGCGAGTGTCCTTTATAGGGGGACATTCTTTCCCCGTGGGTGCTATTCAAGGATTAGATGCGACACGCACACCCGGAACGCCGCTCAAATTGTGCGGTCAGCGGGTGGAGATTTCGACCGTGAAATCCGTTTCTGCCGCTACAACAACTCCGGCGGTGGCTATTCCAGAAGTTCCCACAGTCGGTACCTGGGCGACTCACGCGAGTGTGTAGCGCTCTTGAATGACTGATTTTCAGTCGGATGCGCTTCTCACACTGCTGGAGCGCGTTTTTTCTATTTGCATTTTCCTTCTCCCATGATAGAAATGCCGGAATCCAAAGGCTTGATAGATAGCGAGACTCGCCATCGTCTGTTCTGCGATACAGACGGCGTGAACTACTGGATATACGAAAAGTTACCCAACGGTAGTCTCATGCTTGTCGTTCCAAAGACTCCTCTCTCCGTGCCTAGAGAAAAAGCTCATGCACAGCCGTCTGAAACGCTCCAGCAAACCCCGGAAACAAAGGCGGCCCTCGCAGACGTGCTCCACAGCAATAGTCCCTTCGTCATGATACGGCGAGGGGCCGAGCAGAAGGTGCAGGTTCTCTCGGGGACACAGCGGCTTTGCCACTCGCTTGCGGATATGCAGCGCAGCGTCGGAGCTCCGAGTTCCGATAGCACAGTGGAAACCGTCTGCGCGATCCCATTCGCCCAGGTCCGTGAGCGGGGGTACGAGGCACACTCGGAGGGCGAACCGATCCGTTGCATTGATATTACTCGGCAGACGAGGGTGGATTTGAAGGAATTGCTCGGCTCTATTCCTTCTGATCAAGTAAAACTCAAAAACGGCATTCAGTTCGACAGGATGCCCGAGGAGTACGCAGAAGTTATCCGGCAGGTGCTCGATGAAGAAATCGGTCAAGGTGAGGGTGCAAACTTCGTTGTTGCGAATACAGGGAGGGGATCGATCGTGGAAATGAACAGAGCGAAAGCACTGAGTATCTATCGGTCGCTTTTGCAGGCGGAGCACGGAAGCTATATGACATTTATTTTCTTCGATGGGCAGAAATACCTTATCGGCGCATCTCCGGAGCGACATCTTACCGTTCAGCAAGGAGAGGTCGTGATGAATCCGATCAGCGGCACTCTACGGAAGAAGTTGGGACAGAACGTTACGAGAGAGGAGCTCCTCGCATTCCTCCGTGACGACAAAGAGATCCTCGAGCTTTTCATGGTGCTCGATGAGGAGCTCAAAATGATGTCGCAGATGTGTGAGCGTGGCGGGACGATCATCGGCCCGCTCCTCAAGAACATGTCACGACTCATCCATACCGAATATCTGTTGCGTGGTCACAGTGACTTGCCATCTATTGATCTGCTGCGCACATCTATGTACGCACCGACGGTCACGGGCAGTCCCATGAAAAACGCGTGCAGGATTCTTAAAAAGTACGAACCCGGTTCCCGTGGATATTATGCTTCTGCGCTCGCCTTGTTGGGTCGGGACGCGAATGGTGGGGAAAGCCTTGATAGCGCCATTACGATCCGTATGGCGGAGATTGATGCTGACGGCACGCTTTCCGTTCGCGCAGGTGCCACTCTGGTTCGGGATTCGGATCCGAAAAGCGAGGTCGAAGAAACGCAGGCGAAGTTGGGCGCCCTTATGGGGAGCATTCTGCATCCGACACAGGAAATGGCCGTTCCTTCAGATACGGATCTCCTTTCTGACGAAGAGATTCTCCAAGTGCTCAAAGAGAGGAATCTCGATCTCTCCCGTTATTTCCTTGATGACCAGGAGGGGGTGGATCACACGCTCGAAGCCGTTCGGGGAAAGAGGATCACCATCATCGACAATGAGGATAACTTCTGCCAAACGCTCAAGCACATGATGACGAGCATGGGCGCGGTTGTTCGTGTAGTGAATTTTGAGACGTACGACTGCGCGTCGGATGATGCGGAACTCGTCGTCATTGGGCCCGGCCCTGGTGATCCGAATAATGAACAGAATCCAAAGATGCAGAAGCTTCGTCGTGTTGTGCGTGAGCTTCGGGGATCGGGGAAGAAATTCCTCGCCGTCTGCCTCGGCCATCAGATCCTGAGCAGGGAGCTGGGTATGGAGGTTTCGCGTCAGGAGACACCGTCGCAAGGGGTTCGGAAGCAGATCGATCTGTTTGGCGAGCAGCAGCTCGTTGGTTTCTACAATACGTTTTCTGCACGTCATCAGGAGATTCCCGGTATCCAGATGTCCTACGACCAGAGGTCAAAGCGTGTTCATGCATTGCGAGGCGATCAGTTCGCAAGTTTCCAGTTCCATCCAGAGTCTGTCCTCACCCAGAATGGTCTCCGAATTCTCGGTGGGGCGCTCACGCGTCTTCTCTCCTAAGGAAACATGCCGTGAAATATATGGGAAAACAGGTGTTGCCTCGATTCGTTCGGGCGTATAATAGCCCCGCTCTTTTCTTCCGCGGGTCGTCTTCCTCCTCTGTGTTGGGTTTACACTGGAGCGTGCTTTTGAGCGCTTTCCCGCGTGAATCCATACACACAGCGGATCTGATCTTGTCGGAAGGAGAGTTTCTTTCTCTCTTTCCCCTTTACAGTATGTCCATACTCACCCGTTCATCCTCTGCCGCTACGCAGAAGGAATTTACACTCATGCTCGGTGATCAGGAGATGAAATTCTCGACCGGGCTGATCGCTACCCAGGCCAATGCCACTGTGCTCTGTCAGATGGGAGGCACCGTGTGCATGGGTAATGTTACGGTAAGTGCCAAAGCCCGCGATGGTGTCAATTTTCTGCCGTTGCAGGTGGTGTTCCAAGAGAAGTACTACGCCGGTGGTCGTATCGGTGGTAGCCGGTTCCGCAAACGCGAAGGCCGTCCGGCCGATAAGTTCGTTCTGCTCGCTCGCGTGATAGATCGCGGATTGCGTCCCATGCTTCCTAAGCACATTCGCAACGATATTCAGGTGTTCTGCACAGTGCTCTCGTATGACGAGGAGCATGAACATGATATTGCCGCTGCGAACGCGGCGAATCTAGCTGTGGCACTCTCGGATTGTCCAGCAGCGGGACCACTTGGCACTGTGCGCGTAGGTCTGATTGGCGGAGAATTGGTGCTCAACCCCTCTCGCGAGGCTCGCACGAAGAGCGAACTCGATATGTTCGTTACGGCAACAGCCGATCGCATTGTAATGATTGAGGCGGGTGCGAATCAGGTGCCCGAAGCAGAGGTTCTGCGCGCGATCCAGTTCGGTAAGAAGTGGGCGCAGAAGATCGCCGTGTTCTTTGCAGATTTGCAGAAGAAAGAGGGCAAGAAGAAATTTGAACTCGCCCCACCCTACGAGAATAAAGAAGCATCTGCGCTCCTCAAGGAGTGGGCAATCAAAGACGTGAGCAAGGCGATTAAAGATCCTCTCAAGAAGCTCGACCGTCGGGCCATTTTCAACAGTTTCATCAATGGAGCTGCCGAGAAACTGCAAGAGAAGTACGGTCCTGCCGGCGAAAAGGAGGAACTCCTGGATCTCTACGCTAACGCGCACGAACTCATGGATAAGATCATCAAGAATGAAGTGCGCCGCTTGATCCTCGAAGAGGGGATCCGTATGAGCAGCCGCAAAGTCACAGAAATCCGTTCGATTACGGCCACTCTCGATATACTGCCGAATTTCGTGCACGGATCCGCGCTCTTCCAGCGCGGCGAGACTCAGGGGCTTACGACGTGCACGCTGGGAGCGCCCGGCGATAAGCAGATCGTCGAAGGCATGGAGGGCGAATATAAGATGCGCTACATGCACCACTACAACTTCCCGCCGTTCTCGGTGGGAGAAACGAGCAACCGTCTGATGGTGGGTAACCGCGAGATCGGTCACGGCAATCTGGCGCAACGTGCACTCGAGCCGGTGCTGCCCACCGAAGAGGACTTCCCCTACACGATTCGTACGGTCACCGAAATTCTGGAGAGCAATGGTTCCTCCTCCATGGCGGCTACCTGCGGTTCAACGCTCGCACTCATGGCAGCGGGCGTGCCGATTTCGGCTCCTGTGTCAGGGATCGCTCTCGGACTTATCTCCGATGAAGAGAAGGGCAAGTATGTCATTCTCTCAGATCTTCAGGATGAAGAAGACTTCGGTGGCGATATGGATTTCAAAGTCGGTGGTACTGAGAAGGGCATCACCGCCATTCAGATGGATATCAAGATCAGGGGGCTGCCGGATTCCGTCTTCGAAGAGGCGATTGCACGCTCTCATGAAGGCCGAATGGAGATCATGAAGGTCATGACGGCGGCTATCCCTGAGCCACGCAAGGAGCTCTCGCCTCATGCACCTCGCATTGAGGTGATTCAGATCAATCCTGAGGATATTCGTCTTGTGATCGGCAAGGGTGGCGAGATGATTCAGAAGATCACCGGTGAGCTTGGTGTAGAGATCGATATTGAGGATAGCGGTCTCATCTTTGTCACTGCGCTCAATGGGGATGCGATGGAGAAGGCCAAAGAGTGGATTCAGGGCATCGTGGCCAAGCCGGAGGTTGGCAAAGTCTACGACTGCAAAGTTGTGCGCATCATTGACGGCGTAGGGGCGATTGTGGAGTTCCTTCGTGGTAAAGATGCCATGATCCACATCAGTGAGCTCCAGTGGCCGCGCACCGAGAACGTCGAAGACATCCTCAAAATGGGTGACGAAGTAAAAGCGAAATGCGTCGAGTACGATTCGGTTGATGGCAAGACGCGCATGTCACTCAAGCAGATGACAGATCCACCCGAAGGGTACAGTGCGGCTCCACGCCGTAGCGGTCCTGGAGGCCCTCCCCGCAGCGGCGGATTCGGTGGCGGAAGAAGAGGGCCGCCGAGGCGCTAAGCTCAGAGCTAACAATGAAGGGTAGGGCAACCTACCCTTTTTGTATGGTGCCCTTCATACGATTTCCGGCGCGCTCCTTGAGGCGCAGGATCGTCTCGAAGGATTCATGCTTGGCGTACGGAGAGCGTTCGCGCCAGAGTGCAGTCACTTTTTCTACCACGTAGAGCAGCTCGGTGAGTTCCTGGGCAACCTCTCGCTGTGCCATCCAGTCGATACCGGCGATGGCACATTCATCGATGAGCTGGTTCACGCGGTGCAGGGTGCGGTGCACCGCTTCTTGTAGCAGCTGCT
>CAYOLJ010000035.1:0-10421 GCA_964404805.1 uncultured Candidatus Peribacteria bacterium | reverse complement strand
AGATGTGGTTGACGCTGACGATTCTGAAGAAGCAGAAGCGCTGCTGGACTGTTGAACCTGCATAATGCTATCGACGGGCAGGATGCCCGTGATGCGGAGTACTTCTTGCGCAGTTGCCAGATCACGTACCTGCAGACTCACGGTGTACTGGTTATTCTGTGCGTACGTGTGCATTGGATGATCGAGCATGCTCTGGCGTCCGTCGCCGAAATCCCAGTAGAAGAGCAGGGCACGTCCTTCACTCGAGAGTGCCGATGGTTCAATCGCGAATGCGTACGTGCCACTGCCATGGTTTTCTATGTGCACGAGCTCGAGCCCATTGGGTGAGGTGACGGGTGTCTGAACAGAAGGTTCGACGGGAGGAGGAATGCTTCCTGAGTACAGTTGGATCACCTGTGTTGCGGGTCCAGCAGTGCCGTTCCCTCGTACGGTGAACGTGCGCTCGATGCGCCCGCCGGTAAACCAGACTCGCAGTGGAGCCCCTTCGGTTTCGAAGAATGTTCCACGTGTGTCGTTGTCGTTGGTGGGATCACCGTCTCCGTTGGTATCAAGAGCACCATCCAGATCGATACTGAGCGCGGAGGATCCAGGATTGGCACTGATAAGAATGGTCTTTGCATTGATATCGAGGACAGCATTGCCACTGACGTCCTGCTGAGGGTCCGTGACGACGAGCGAAGTTCCTTCGTTCTCTTCGGCGGATGTTGGAGTGCCGGGAACGATGTGAATAGCAAATGTACGTGTCGTCACTGGTGTGTGATCCTCCTCACTCACTTCGCCGCGTAGCAGAAAGTTTCCTGCCTCCACAAATCGTTCGCGGAAGAGTGGTCCCCGGTCTGCCTGCACAAAAGCGCCATCGGCTTTGGTGAGTGACCACGCAACCTGACGACTCGAGGAGTCGGATACGGCCAGCACTTCGAGCACGCTTCCTGGCGCGAGTGTCCACGATTCCATGATGAACGGCTGATCCTGTTCAATGGCATGTGCGATCGTGATCGATGAGAGGAGCACGACGCCAATGCCGATGATGAGCCGGTGGCGTTTGAGGGAGGTGTGCATGATCAGGAAACGGTGCCAATGACGAACGTAACAATGGCGCGTGCGATGAGAATCAGGATCAATCCTGCAATGGTGTAGAGGACAATCTTTTTCGCTCTGTCTTTGGAGCTCTCTTCTCCCAATCCCACGATGAGCCAGATACCGGCGATGACAATAACGACGACGGCGACGAGCGAGACGAAATCCAAAATTTTCTGAGCAATACTGAGAATCGTTCCCTTCAGATCAACACTTCCACCTCCACCTCCACCAAGATTGATGTCATCCGCATTGCCGAGTACTTGTGCACCAGCGACACGCGGCAGAGTGAGTAGTGCCAGTGAAGTGAGGTAGTAGCGAATGGAAATCATGGCGGTTAGCCGGCAAGACCGACGAAGAACATGACGAGGGCTTTTGAAATCAGAATGAGAATGAGGCCAATCGCGGTGTACAACACGATTTTCTTGGCCGTGTCTTTTGCTGAATCATTGCCGAGACTCAAGATCAGGTAGAGACCCGCAATGATGATGACAATGACCGCGATGAGTGAGACGTACGTGAGGATCTTGTTTACGATGTTTGCGATCGTCGAACGAAGATTTCCTCCCTGAAGACCAGCGACTCCACTATCTGCTCCCTGTTGCAAGCCCGGACCGTTGTAGACCTGTGCGAGGGCATGTCCTTCAGGCAATGCGAGGTGCAGTGCAGCAATAGAACATCCGAGGAGAGCGGCACAGAGCCAGAGACGGGTACTCATGGGTGTTAAGGTATTGAGCTTGGTATTCAATCTTTATGATAGCATACTTTGTGTCCATTTGCCACTCCGCCTGCAATGCGTCCATCTACGCCTCGTTCCCTCCTCCGGCGTGCCGCTGCTCCGGCCTTTCTCGTCACGAGCCTGGTACATATTCGCTATTTGACGGGGGCGGAGGTGAGTGCGGGATCCGTACTCCTTACGTCGAATCGTACCCTCCTCTTCGTGGATCCCCGATATCGTGAAGTGGCTGCGAAGGTCGCCGCAGGGTGCACGGTGCGTCCCCTCGAAGATCTGGAGCACGTGCTCAAGCGTTTTGCCGTGTGCGGTTGCGAGTCGGAAATTGTCACGCTTGCCCAGAGTCATCGATGGAAAAAGAAATTTCGCGGAACGAAATTCCTACCGAAGAGCGGTGTGGTCGCTCACTTTCGACGCGCCAAAGATCCAAAAGAGGTGCGACGCTTTCGACGCGCGCAGCGCATTACGCACATGCTTCTTCAACGCATTCCCTCCGCATTGCGCAGCGGTGTCACAGAGCGCGAAATTGCCCGAAGACTCCGTACCTGGGCCGAAGATCTCGGCGCCGATCATCTGGCCTTCGATCCGATTGTGGCGTTTGGTACACATACCAGTCGTCCACACCATCACCCCACTGCGCGAGCCCTCAAGAAAGGTGACATTGTGCAGATCGATGTGGGCGCGCGCTACGGAGGGTACTGTGCCGACCAGAGTCGCGTGTTCTTCACGGGTAAGAAAACTCCTCAGCAGGAACGCGCACTCACCGCCGTGCGCGAAGCAAAGGAGGCTGCGGGACGTGCGGTGCGTACCGGCGCCTCCACGCATGCACTCGATCGCATCGCACGATCAGTTTTGAAGAAGTACGGTATGGAGGAGTTCTTCGTCCACTCGCTCGGTCATGGTGTAGGGCTCGAGATTCACGAGGGCGTCACGCTTAGTCAGAAGCGTCCCGACCAAACACTCCTCGCTTCCGAGATTATTACGATCGAGCCGGGAGTGTACTTTCCAGGGAAGTTCGGCATCCGGTTGGAAGACGAGATTGTTGTTATATAATAAAAGTGTTATAATAATAATAATGAAAAGTCCAAATGAGATTGTTGAGAGCATTGCAGCAATCGGGGTAACTTCTGAGGGAAGAAATACCATTGCCCTCACGGAAACGGAGGATCGCGCGGTCGGGTATGTGCGTCAGATGGCGGAAGAATTATTCGCACAATATCACGTTGAACCATCTCAATATGAGATTCGAAGCGATGCGTTTGGCAATCTGTTCATCATGTTTTTCGGTGAAGACAAAAATCATGCGGTGATGTCCGGGTCGCATGTGGATAGTGTGAGGAACGGAGGAAAGTACGACGGTGTGGCGGGTGTGGCTTCTGCCCTTTGTTTTCTTGAACGCCTTCTGCAAGAGAAGCGACAGCCGCATCTGAGTTATACGGTTGCCGTTTTCCGGTCTGAGGAATCAAACCCGACGACGGGTGAGGCGTGTCTCGGCAGCAGAATTGCTACGGGCACCATCGCGAGGGATGCTCTTGAAAGAATCCGTTACAAGGAACTTGATGGACAGGAAACAACATTAAAAGAACATTTCACCCGCCGGTACGGAGCGGAGCGGTGGCAACAGATTCTGAAGGAACTCAATGAACCTCCAATCAACCGGGACAATACTGCCTCCTTCGAGGAAGTGCACATCGAGCAGAGTCGTCTCGGCGAAATGAAGGAGGCGGATGTCGGCATTGTGTCTGAAGGAATCGGCGGCGCACGTCGCGAAAAGGTGCGTGTTCCAGCGGAAAAATTGAGAAAGGAAGAATTGATCGTCCCCGAGTACACGCCCTATATACGCATGAGTATCACAACACATGGATGCGCGGAACATTCGGGAGGCACTCCCCCCAACACAATCTGGCATGAGAAGGGGGTCCTAGGCGACCGCGATGATGGCCGGATGATTACCAGAAGCGATGCGCTGGTAGCCTTGTCGAATTTACTTTCTGATATCGAGCAGTACCGACTGCAAGCGGGTGATCCACAGAAATATCCGGCGCATTTGCGGGGGCAATTATTGAAGTTTAACAAAAGAGCTGAGCAATCGGGATTTCCCCGGTGGGCGCATATTGCACGTATCGCCATACCTGTTGAGCTGGGTATCACGAAGATTCCCGGTGAGCAAACGATGGAAGTGTTACTCCCAAAACAGCACGCGGAAGACTTCCAACAATTGATACGGCAGCATGCTGAAGTGATAGAACGTGAAGGAGTCAGCTATAAGATCGTGACCGAACCCATAGACCCTGGTGCCTATCCTGTCATTCCACTTGATCATGTTTTCGCTGCGATGGGAATCGCTGGGGCGGTTGCAAATGAAGTGGAGATGCACATTCTGGGAAGGTGGGTCGTCAATCCCATACAGGTTTCTATTGTAGGGGAAGTCCGGGCAACCGTTACGGATTTTCAGCTTGATCCCCAAAAAGGCCTGAGCTTCGACATTGACCAACGGAATGTGGATTCCGCGCAAGGAAAAAAGATCGCGGAAGAGATCGCATCGGTGGTCGATAGGAACCTGACATTCATGGGTATCAATCCCAATGAATCCCGAACGGTCATTTCCGACAAACAGCCTTCCCCCATTGATCCGCAGAGTGTCGAAACGAAGCGGCGTATCGCGGAAAATCTCGGCTTCAAGACTGTGGTCATGCCTTCTGTTCCGGGACAGGACGCAGGCAGCATCAGCAAGGTGGGCATACCGACCAGTATGACCTACATCCGACATCCCGGTATCAGCCATAACCCCGACGAGTCTGTTGATCCTCAGTATCTTGAAAAAGCAGCTGCTCTCAGCCACGCATACATTGAAGAACTCTTGAACAAGGCTGTATAGAAGCATCTGTGCACTTGCGTTTCCTGCAATATCCCATGGATGTCTTTGGGCAGTAAATCTATGATTGAGCCCTTCTGTAAGCCAAAAATAAGAATGATAAGTATGATTTGCATTCGAAGGTTTCAAAATGTTTCGATTTGCTCGCTAAGGGGACAAGGGACCGCGAACATGCTAGAATAAAGGGAAATGCACATCACTTCTACACCGCTCCACCGCACGCGCTGCGCACGACTGCCGCGGCATATCAAGTTTCTCATCGCGGCGCTTACGTTGGTCGCACCTGTGATGGCGGTAGGAGTGAGCAAAGATCTTCCACGTGAGCAGGAGTTCATCATCACGGCCTACTACTCTCCCAAGTCGGGGCAGTGCTGCTATGTAAAGGGCGGGTACCGCGCCGACAAAATTCTCAACGGAGAGGGCACGAATGGCGCCGATGGTACAGAGGTGTATCCCGGCATGATCGCCGCTCCGTCGAGTTATGCTTTCGGCACTGTTGTCGCGCTCCCTGGCATCGGCCGCTTCACCGTGCACGATCGTGGCGGGGCGATTACGGAATTATCCGATGGTGCGCACCGTCTCGATATTTGGGTGGGGGAGGGTGAGGAGGGGTTGGCGCGGGCACTCGCATTCGGTGTGCGGCATGTGCGTGGCACGGTGTACGAGAAGGGAGGGTTCCAGCCCAAGGAGCGCTTCTCGCTCGAGAGTTTTCCTGCGGTACTCGACCGGCTCGAGCCGTTTCTCGTCCGTGGTCAGGATTTGCTGGCGGTGCAGGTGGAAAATGGTGATCGCAGTCTCTCAGTCGAAACATTACAACGTTCTCTCCAGCGTGTGGGATTCTTCAGTCACGCCGTCACGGGCCTCTTCGGTCCGGTCACGCAAGAAGCACTCGTGCGCTTCAACACGGCGTACGGCCTCGTCGAACCTGCAGATCAACTCAGTGAGCGTTCGGCAGCGTTCCTCGCCGCCGCCGTGCGACGTGCCGAGGCTCAACCTCCCGTCGTCAGAAACGTCGACAGGAGCGCGAGGACTTCGGTTATTCGTGCGGCTCAGCGCACACTGAGATTTCTCGGCTTTTATACCGGCAGAACGGATGGCATATACGATGATGCATTAGCTGCTGCGATTCTCACATTCCAGCAGAGCCAGCATCTTGTGGGTACTGCCGAAGATCCGGGGGCCGGGCGCATCGGGCCGCTCACCCGTGGCAAGCTCGAGACGAAGTGGAACCAGCGACTCGTCGCGGCGTTGGCGGATCGTCTGCTGATTCTGCATCGCGTCGAGGTGCTGCTTGATGAGCGCGGCAAGAACCTTGATCAGTTTCTGAGTGAGGGCGACAGCGGTTCGCAAGTGTCCCTGTTGCAGCGCCTGCTTGCCGATCGCGGATACTTTCCGCATGAGAAGCTAAACGGATACTTCGGTCAGCAGACGAAGGAGTCAGTTCTGCATTATCAGATGGATCGCGATCTCGTTACATCCGAAATCGGCACAGGTGCAGGTGTCGTGGGTCCACAGACGCTCAAGAACCTGCGTGAAGAAGAGCGCTACGACGCATATCTTCTTGTGAGGAGCGAAGGATGGAGGGCACTATAGGGTGAGGGCGTAGGGTGTAGGGCGTTGGGTCACACACAGCGGATTATTTTGAATCTTCCTACGCCCTACGCCCCATCTCCTACGCCCATCCGAAGGCGTCAATTGAACTTCTATTGCGTCTCGTGCAGCATATCCCCATGCGCCGTTTCGCGTGTTTTCTCGTGCTGGTTCTCGTGCCGCTTGCTGCATTCTCCGAAGCGGAGGGCATCACGCGTCGTGAGGGATTTCTGATGATCTGGGAGGGCATCCGGCGCGATCCAGATCCCACCAATGAGTCTCCTTTCCGCGATGTACCCGAAGGCGAGCGGGGGAGTGAGGAAATCACGTATGCCAAAGCGCGTGGCATTCTTGACGACGATGAAATATTTTATCCCGATGAGCCACTCCTCATGGCAGATGCCGTGCTGTGGTTGTTGCGCACACGGAATGTCGCGGATCTCGACGAGATGATGCCAGAATCACTCCCCATACTCCTTCAACGGTATCCCTTCATTGAGCAGGAGCGTGATATCTCATTTCCGGTGAGCTCTGCCGATGAGCTCCTGATGATGGCTGCCAATTTTGACGATATACTCGCACAGGAGGTGCATGAAGTGAGTCTCTATTCCGAAAAATTCCACGGTAAAGGAACAGCGTGCGGCGAATCCTTCGACATGCATGCACTCACAGCGGCACACCGAACTTTTCCCTGCAATACACTCGTCAAAGTGACGAACGCCGAGAGTGGACAGAGCGTAATCGTGCGCGTCAACGATCGTGGACCGTACGTGGAGGGACGCGATATGGATCTGAGTCTCGAAGCCTTCACGCGCATTGCCCCTCGCAGTCAGGGAATCACACAGGCCAGATTCCAGCGGTTGGGTGATAGTGCTCTCATTGATGCGTGCGATGGTGTGCTGCGGCGTTACCAAAAGCGCATTACACGCGACGTTCGTTTCGATCGCGGCGTGCCGCATGGCATCTCTGTAGAGAGTGCGCTCACGCTCAGATCTATTCGGCCCTTCGTCGTGCGTTCTATTGTGCACCCCGATGGAGTTGAGGAGCGTATCGAAGACTGGGTGAATCCTGGCGAGGTGTTTACATTCACGCCTTCTGCAAGTGGCCTGTACAGATTGCGGGTTGGTACGGTCGATGGGCGAGCCCGTGAGATGACGATGGACGCATGGGAATGCGCTCGATGACAAAATTGGATCGCTGTATCATCACATCATATTTTAATTTCGTATCAAGTTGCCGTGAGGGGCAGGAGGTGCCGAAATATGCTATAATTAAACGAATTCCTTGTATATTCCTCAAGTTCGCCTTTGTTTAGCATCCTTGAACGCTTCTTCTGGCCCCTGTTCTGGATCGTCATCCTGACGATCGTTTCGCTCGTGCCCGGAGCATGGAGGGTAATCGGCACGTGGTGGATTGCGAGTCCGTTTCTCAATTCCGGGCTCATCGTTGGTGCGTATGTCGTCTGGAAGATGGTGAAGTGGAACTTCCGGTACTGGTACGCCGTATGGAAATCGAAGTCGCTCGTGATGATGAAGATCCTGCTTCCGCGCTCCGACAGCAAGGTGGATCAAGAGAAGCGCACAGAGAAGGACTTCAAAGAGAAGGTCGCGATCATGGAGCAGCTGTACCGGGCTCTCTGGGAAGTGCAGAGCCTCACGGTCTGGCAGGAGTTGCGCTACTGGTTTTTTCGCTACATCACGATCAGTTTTGAGATGTACGTCGAGAATGGGCAGCTCATGTTCTACGTTGTCACCCAACCCGAGCTGCAATCCATTGTCGAAAAACAGATCACGGCGTTCTACTCCAATGCCGAAGTCACCCTGCACAAAACGCCAGAGCTCTGGCCCAAGGGATCGAAACTCACGGCTTACAACATGATTACCGATAAGCCGTTCATGTTCCCGATGCGGTTTTATGAGCAGATGCAGGATGACCCGCTCAACGGCATCGCAAACGTGTTGAGTAAGATGCAAACCGATGAGACCGCAGGTGTGCAGATCGTGCTCATGCCGTCCTCGTCGCAGAAGTGGGGCAAGCGCACGCAGCAATTTGCCTCGCAGCGATTCAAGGGCAAGAAGGACGGATGGTTCAGTTCTATTCCGCTTATCGGCACACTCTTTTCGATCCTCGGTGGTGTCGCCTCGGGAACCGATGGCTCGACATTCGCGCCTGGAGCGAATCGTGGCGATGCGTTCATCCGCATGATTCAACCAGAAGAAGAGCTCTACAAGCGCATGGGTGAGAAGGCGGGCATGAGCTTTTACTTCGCCTCCATCCGTATCGCTTCTGCCGCCAAGACGTGGCAGCGCTCGATTGAGATTACGAACAACCTGCAGGTTGCCTTCAATGCGTTCAAAGATATTTACGGCAACTATTTGGATGACTACCGTATCTTCTCGAATTTCTTTCCGCTCGCATGGAACGCACCGATTCTCTACAAATTGTGGAAGCGGCGCATCAACGGGTTCTGGCACAGACGCTGCATGCTCGTCGAGAAAGAACTGGCAGGGCTCTTCCACTTTCCCGACAGCCGTTACAACAAGATCCCGATTATCGAGTGGATCAGCTACCGCGTGTTGCCTCCCCCTCCGAATATTCCCGCAGAGGGCATTCTGCTTGGCATCAACAAGCATCGTGCTGTCGAGACACCCGTGCGCTTCTACCCCGAAGACCGCACGCGTCACCACTACATCATCGGTAAATCCGGAACGGGTAAATCTGCACTGCTATCGTGGATGAGTCGTCAGGATATCAAGAACGGCGAGGGCGTGTGCATCGTGGATCCTCACGGCGATCTGATTGAAGACGCGCTCGCTCATGCACCCAAGGAGCGCGCCAAAGATATCGTCGTCTTCGATCCCGCGGATACCGGCCGGCCGATGGGCCTCAATCTGCTCGAGGCCAAGACGCCCGAAGAGAAAGATCGTGCCGCGCTCGATGCGATGGGGATCTTCATCAAGCTCTTCGGTAACGAGATCTTCGGTCCGCGTATTCAGCACTACTTCCGCAACGGCTGTCTCACACTCATGGATGACGAGGAGGAGGGGGCCACGCTCATCGACGTGCCGCGCCTGTTCGTGGATGACGAGTTCCAGCGCTACAAAGTAGCAAAGTGTCGCAATCCTGTCGTGCGCAGTTTCTGGGAACACGAGATCGCCAAGACCGGTGCACGCGAGAAGGAGGAAATGATTCCATACTTCTCGGCGAAGTTCGGGCCCTTCATCACGAATACCACCATGCGCAATATCATCGGGCAGCCCAAGAGTGCATTCCAGATCCGCGACATCATGGACTCCGGCAAGGTGCTGCTTGTGAACCTGAGCAAAGGTAGAATCGGCGATGTAAACGCGCAGCTGCTGGGCCTGATCTTCGTGAATAAGGTCAACATGGCCGCACTCTCACGTGCCGATGTGCAGCGCAAGCAGCGCAAGCGCTTCTACCTGTACGTGGACGAATTCCAGAACTTCGTGACCGAGGCCTTCGCAACGATCCTCAGTGAGGCACGCAAGTACGAGCTGGGGCTCATCATGGCGCATCAGTTTATCGGCCAGCTTGTGGGCAAGACGGAGGAATACGGACAGGCCAATACCAAGCTGCGCGACGCCGTGTTCGGTAACGTAGGCTCCATCAGCTCCTTCAAGATCGGTGCGGAGGATGCCGAGTACATGGCCAAGGAATTCGCACCTGACTTAAGTGAGCAGGACGTGATCGGCATTCCCAACTTCAACTGCTACATGAAACTCTCGATCAACAACGTCCCGTCGCGCCCCTTCAGTATGGCGACGATCTACGACGAAAGCGACCGCAACGAAGAGCTGGCCGGGCTCATCAAGGAGTACAGCCGCATGAAGTTCGGACGCAAGAAGGTCTTCGTGGATCAGGAGATAGAAGACCGGATTGGTATGGTGCGGTAATCAGGGCGGTTAACAGGCGTATCTGTTCTCTGCTACACTCATTCCATTCCTTCACTCTTTTTACCATGAAACGCATTCTCCTTTGGATTGCTGGTATTGTTCTCGTCATCGTTATCATCGCCTTGGCACTGACTGCCCAGTCACCATTCTGGGGTAGTGACTCGGGTTTCCAACTACAGGAAATGGATTTCGACAGTGCCATGGTGCCTTCCAAGGGAATGCGCACACCGGG
>CAYOLJ010000034.1:0-10831 GCA_964404805.1 uncultured Candidatus Peribacteria bacterium | reverse complement strand
CAGCCAAGAAGGCGCTACTCAAACGCAAAGCGCATCCCGATATCTACGCCGCCGCCACGCACGGCATCTTCTCAGGCAAAGCGATTGAAAACTTCAAGAAGGCGTCCTTCAAAGAAGTTGTTGTCACCGATAGCCTGCCCGTCAAACACACCGCCTTCCGCGGGCTTAAAGTGTTGCCCATCGCTCCCCTGCTCGCCGAGGTGATCCGGCACATCGAGAAAGGAGAGAGTGTGACAGAAATCTACGGCAAGTAATTCTCTTCTTAGGCAGCTATAGCCGTGAGGGCCTCCTGAAGCTCTTCGATTGCTATGAAAGTGAAGGAAAAAGGGAACAGACGTAGATCGCCGCTCCCTCCTTGTCAATCAGGGACAGTTGCGTTGACCAATTCGTGCCAAATACGTACCCTTCCTCTGTTCTTAAGGGCGATTAGCTCAGTTGGTTAGAGCGCGACACTGATAATGTCGAGGTCGGAAGTTCAAGTCTTCCATCGCCCACCATCCCCCCTCCCCCCATGATGAACAACCTCTCCATTCTCTGGCAGAACAAGGATTTTGTCGCAAGCGCCTATGGCCTGAACGGCGCGCTGGGCCTGCTCTTCGTACTTGCCATGGTCGATCTTGTGCTCAAGGGCTGGGCCATGTGGCGCGCAGCGCGCATGAGCAAGAACTGGTGGTTTGTGGCACTCCTCATCGTAAACTCTGCAGGCATTCTGCCGTCGATCTTCCTGCTCATGACGAACAAGCAGTACAAGCAGAAAACCGATACGTCGTCGGCACATTCTTAATTAACGACACGCAGAAAGGGTTGACCTTCTTCGTCCCCCAGATCTTCCGGAAACAGGATGACGGTCTTCCCCTCAGGGATCAAGCAGAGATCGATGTCATGTCGTACTCCATGACAGTCAATGAGTAGTAGGTGACCCACGATCATACATTCGAGGTGTGTGAGCTCAACTGCTTGCAGCCCTGTGGAGTTCTGCAAATTATTGCGCCGAAGAGGAATGCCAGCAGCATTCAGCTGGATGAGATAAAACGGATTTACACCATCCGGACTCAGTTCCCCACTTCTCCTCCGAAGCCTCAACTCTCTCTTGATCCCTTTCTGTGGAGAGAGCGCAGCGCGAGCGGATGCACGAACATGATCTTCATTCGTATGTAACGAGAGAATCACCAGCTCCTGATCGGCATACACATCATCGGGAAAGATTTCTTCTGGGCCTGAATCTCTTGGCAAGGGCTCTGTCATGACCACCTACAGAATAGACCTATTGCCTCACCCACTGCAGAAAAGCATCGAGTGACATGGGATACGGCATAATCGTGCCATCCTGCACGATGGAAGAGGCTTCGTTCGTGCGTACGTTCACATCAAACGCATAAAGTATGTCCCCTTTCGGAGAAGAGAACAGGATGTCGCGCACATGAATGCTCTGTCCGTCTTCGAGTGGCTCAAGTGTCGTCTGGAGTGAGAAGAGTGCTCCCGCCTGTTCAAGGGCGAATTCCACGGTCCGTACGCGCTCCTGCGGATCGATAGGAGGAAGTGACGAGGAGGCAGCAGAAGAAACCGAAGAATCGGAGGCAGCCGACCCGTCTTCGCCAAGGCTTCGCCGAGCGAGCGAAGATGACTCGGAGGAGGAAGGAAAGAGTTCGACGTGCGGATTGGTACGTCCCTGCATATCTATGAGCGCGGCCTTACGCTCCAAAGAGAGCTGGTCTTGTACCGGCTCGGCAAAGAGCGCGAGAGCGTGTGCAAGTGTCTGGGCACGTTCAGGGTAGTTATCGGCAATATTTTGTTCCACGACAGGAAGCAGTGCCGTGAGGAGAGGCTCGACCAGCGAAAGAGGATCATGTTGCTGTGTAATGAACTCGCTCACTGCCTTTTCCCACCAACGCGTAACGACGGGCGAAAATCCCTGCGACGCATGATCGACCTGTGGAAGTCCAAACGCGAGTAGCACCTGCTCTTCTTGCGTGAGCTCAGGCATGCCCGATGCCCACGCTCCCGTATGAAAAGTGGGATGGAGAGCCGCGAGCAGCCACAGATCGTGACGATCAGCGAGAAAGTGAAGGAGGAGGGGCCGAAGTCCCGCTGCACCATCAGCCGAGCGTGCAGCCAAGATGACGAGAGAAGGAAGACTGCGTGCATCGGTAAGCGCCCTCCGGAATGCCGGTCGCGTGAGAATTGCACGCGCGCCATCGTCATCATGGTGTTCGATGTGCCATCGCAGTGCCCCGAGTACTTCAAGGCGCCACGCCTCTCGAGATCGCTCTTGAGCTGCAGAAAGCTGCATCGTTGGAATAGCCGGTTCATCGGAAGGGATCAGTGACTGCGCCGCAGGAAGATTGCCTGATGTGGACGCAAATTCTTGCAGAGCGACGAGTTGCCTTTTGAAGAAGTGCTCCGGGAGCGACTCCGTCGTACGCGCGCTCTGCCACGACGCAACGCCGGCTTCGATACCCGTTAACGGACCGGCAACGCGCATCTGTCGTCCGGGAGGCACTATCGCACGATGGCCGGCAGTCGAGAGCAGAACTGGGGCCGTCATCGCCGAAACCGTCACCGAATCCTCGCCCGCTATCACGTGGAACGCGCCGGCAACGGCAAGAATGTCACAGACGGACGTTCGAATTTGCACAATCCCTTCCGAGCGAATCAATGCGCTCCCCCGCTGTAAAATCGGGGCTGGACCGGACGTATCGATCTCGCCTCCCTCCCCCAATAAGACCTGCGCACCATCGGCAAGCGTGATGACATCATTGCGCTCCAGTGCTGATGCTGTCAGAGATGAAGTTCGCCAGAATGCCGGAGCCATCGAGAGCCCCAATACTGCGAGGAAAATGGGCAGTGCCACAAGGTGCCGGTGCCGGGGACAATGAGACATTGAAAGTACGTGTATTTCCCCTCAGAATAGCAGAAATCGCCATTTTCTTCAATCCAAAGATCTTGCGAGAACCCTGCAAACCTTGCACCCTCGCAGGGTGAAAAAAGATCGGATGATCCTCGGCATTGACCCCGGATTGGCGACCACCGGCTTGGGACTGGTGGCTGTCGGTGCAGGGCAGGAGTTGTCGGCTCTGGAGTGGCTCACCATCCAGACACAGGCAGGATTACCACTCGCAGAGCGCCTCGAAGAGATTCAGCAAGATCTCGCCACCTACCTCGACGAAAAGAAACCCGATCTTGCCGTCGTCGAAAAACTCTACTTCTCGACCAACGTCAAAACGGCGCTCGATGTCGCACACGCCCGCGGTGTCATCCTACTCACCCTCGCTGAGCACGGCATCGAAACATTGGAACCTAATCCTCTCTCGCTTAAATCATGTATCACGGGCGACGGCCACGCCGACAAACGCCAGATACAGGACATGCTCTGCCGCACGCTGCACTTAGAAAAAGCCCCCACACCCGACGATGCCGCGGATGCGCTGGCGCTGGCGGTGTTCGGAGCGCTGCAAAATGTAGGAATAGGGGGTAGGGGGGTAGGGCGTAGGACGTGAGGTTTCTGAAAAACCATGGAACAAAAACTACCCCCTACGCCCTAATCCTATGCCCTGTTCAACGACCTTCCCTCCTCCCATCACATTCCAGAGCACTGCTTTCGCAACGTCTGACGGGGCATGTGTCGTTGTAAGAAGAACCTGGTGCCCCTCAAGGGAACGCATGAGTCGCTCTTGGTGAGCCTGATCGAGTTCGGAAAAAACGTCATCAAGCAGAATCACCGGCTTCTCGCCACGGCGCACCTCCATGAATGACACCTGTAGAAAGAGCAGGGCAAGCACGGCCGTACGCTGCTGCCCCCGTGAAGCGAAACTCGCAAGCGACCGACCGTCCGCCTCGATGCGCCAGTCATGCCGGTGCGGACCAATGGTCGTCGATCCGATGGCAAGATCGCGCTCACGGAAGTGCAGGAAGTCATGCTTAAGTTCACTCTCAATTCCTTCTGCAGTCGTGGCATGACCATGACGGTCATACACAAGCCGCACTTCTCGCCACGACTCTCCAAGAGCCTTCAGCTCCTCTTCGAGCGTGCACTGCAGAACCTGCAGTAGCTCCAAGTGGCCGAGTATGATGGCCGCACCCTCATGTGCGAGACCTTCTTCCCAGACGAGAAGATCTTGTGTGCGCCCCGTTCCTTCGCGAATCCGACGCAGCAAGGCGTTGCGCTGTTTGAGAAGCTTTTGGTAGGACGTGAGGCTTGCAGCAAACTCAGGTGAGACCTGCACGAGCAAGTTATTGAGAAGATCCCGGCGTCGCGACGGCGACCCCACAAAGAGTTCCAGATCCTGCGGAAGGAATGTGACGGAAGGAAGTGCACCCGTCAGCCGACTGATCGGCAAACGTACATCATTGAGGAATCCTGCGCGGGCACGCCGTGGAAGGCGTTGGCTCACAATTTCGAGTGACTGCGCTTCGGATGCATCAGAGATAAGGTGAGCGCGCAGGCGATAGTAGTCGCACCCCCACAACATCAAGTCATCCTCTTCCGCACCAAGAAAGGAACGGCCACTCGAAAGGATGGAGAGTGCTTCGAGCACATTCGTCTTGCCTGCAGCATTCGGCCCCTGCAACACATGCAAATTTTCCTCTCCGAACGTCAACGAAAGCTCGGGGTACGATCGGAACTGCTGAAGCGTGAGAGATACTAAGCGCATGGAGAGCTAGCGTAGCAGATGACCTTCCGCCATGAGTGCACGAATGAGTTTTTGGTACTCCTTGCGCTTGATATACCGAGGAAGATCCGATTCCTTCACCCAAACAAATGCATTGATCTCTTTTCCATCCACCGCAATCTGCACATCAAAGGGTGCCTCGGCAAATACGAAAGCAATGTGCTGCCCACGCACATGATCAGGCCGGAAGCGACGGTACGAAGGGGGAAAATCATACTGGTAGACGTGTTCGCTCTCACCGAGCAGACGTGCCGCAATACCCGCCTCCTCTTGCAGTTCGCGCAATGCGGCTTCTGCCGTACTTTCGCCGGATTCAATGCCTCCCTGCGGCAGCTGCCACGCATCGTTCCTGCGTGGTTTCTTGAGGAGCAGGATCTGTTCACCATTCGGGCTTCCCCGAAAAACGACGACAGACGCGCAGTAACGGTAGACCTCTTTCATGAAAGAACTATAGCACCCTCCATTGATCTCTTATGAATTATTTTGAATGTCGCTCTTCTTTGAATTTTGGCTTCACGTGCTTACGGCACACAGAGCAATACTTCAGGAGTTTGCCCGCGTGCTCCTTCCAGGCCACGCCCATTTTATCCTGCTTGTGGAAACGAATGGTTCCCACGCGGTTGCCCGATTCGGGACAGCTAACGATAAAGACGGTGCGCTTTCCTCTTGGCATAACGGACAGAGGGTAATGATGGTATTGACTGATTGCAAGGAAAAGAGACTCAAATCCTCAATCCTCTAGTCCCCTCCCTGCAGATGTGCAAACACTCCAGAAACAGCTACCGCTCCCTCCCCTGCTGCCGTCACGAACTGCGCGAAGTGATTGCTCCCTCCTGACACATCTCCTGCGGCAAAAACTCCGGGCACACTCGTCTGCTGCGTCTCACTCACTTTCAAATAGCCGCGATCATCCAGTGCACAGCCAAGGCCCTGGGCAAGTTCCACGGCAGGCGTCGCGCCAATTTCAATGAAGACGCCATTGACAGCCAGTTGATCTGACCCTTCAAAGGGCTGATCGAGAGTAACGCCAGTGACTTTCTGATCTCCCACAATCTCTTTCACTTGTCGCTCAAGAACGAGGGTGACATTCGTTTTTTCCTGAAGTTTCTGTACCCAATACGGCTCTGCTCGGTACTCGTTGCGTCGATGGATCAGGTAAACCTGTTTCGCC
Organism: uncultured Candidatus Peribacteria bacterium; assembly: GCA_964404805.1. GTDB lineage: Bacteria > Patescibacteriota > Gracilibacteria > Peribacterales > Peribacteraceae > Peribacter. Next base: position 4,990 of record CAYOLJ010000034.1, on the reverse strand, counting down.
ACCTGCGCGACGATGGCTGCGCCTTCGACCGCTGCATCCCCTCCTCCCACTACTGCAACGGTCTTCCCCTTGAAGAAGAACCCGTCGCACGTGGCACAGTACGACACGCCCTTACCGGCAAATTCTTCCTCACCTGGAACGTTGAGGTGCCGCTTATCAGAACCGGTGGCGAAAATCAGAGTCTTGGCCTCTTCGGACTTACCATCAGAGAATGTGAGGCGAAATCCATCCTTGATTTTCTCGATCTTCGTCACGCGCACTTGCTTGAGCGTCACTTCGGTAAAACTCGCCGCGTGCTTCTTCATCCGCTCCATCAGCTCCGGACCCGCCACTTCAATATCACCGGGCCAGTTGCCCACCTCCGCCGCCGTGTTGCCCATGCCACCCTCCTCCTCGCCCACAAGCAGAGTGGAAAGCTTGTACCGTGCACTGTAGATCGCTGCGGTGTACCCGGCAGCCCCGAGACCGATGATGGCTGTATCAAACATGTCGACAGTATACCCAATCTTCACGACTTCACCCACCCCCGCGACTTCATTGCAGCCAAAATACGCCTCAGTGCCACGGCGAACGCCGCGTGCCGATAGCTCATTTTCTCACGGTACGCTGCACGCCGAACCGTCTTGTACCCATCGAGCATGATACGCTTGAGTTCCGCGTCCACGCGATCAGCCGTCCACTGTTCACCGGATCTGCCCTGCACCCACTCGAAGTAGCTCACGGTGACACCACCCGCATTGGCAAGGATATCGGGGATCACGCGAATGCCCTTCTTCTCAAGGATTGCATCCGCCTCGGGCGTGGTGGGCCCGTTGGCGAGCTCGAGGATAGTACGAGCCTGGATGCGATCGGCATTCTCGACAGTGATAACGTTATCGAGCGCCGCCGGAATGAGGATGTCGCACGGCAGCTCCAGTAATGCCTCATTCGTCACGTGCTGCACGCCATCCATCTTCATCTTCTGCACATCACAGACCGACCCTTCGCAGTACTCTCCCGCCACCGCACCGGTCTTGCGCTTGTACTTCTCGACACGCACGGGATCGATACCCTCGGCGCTGTAAATGCCACCCTGTGAATCCGAGATCGCCACGATGGTGAACCCCGCGCTGTGGAGTAGATGGGCCATAGTGCCACCGGCATTGCCAAAGCCCTGAATGGCAACTTTGAGTTCCTGAGGATCGAGTGCTTCGCGATCGATGAGCTCCTGCAGGATGAAGAATCCCCCACGCGCCGTTGCGGTATCGCGTCCCAGCGACCCGCCGTACGAGAGAGGCTTGCCCGTGATGACCGAGGGACTGAAGGAGTGTGTGAGCTTCTCGTACTCGTCGCGCATCCACGCCATGATGTCGGCTGTAGTGTTTACATCGGGCGCCGGTACGTCGATATCAGAGCCGAGGTACTGCTGGAATGCACGGACGTACGCGCGCGAGACTTCTTGCAGTTCACGAGCTGAAAGTTTGCGGGGATCCATCTGAATCCCACCCTTCCCTCCCCCAAAGGGAATATTCACCACCGCCGTCTTGAGCGCCATGAGCGCGGCCAACGCCTTCACCTCCTCCAGATCCGCCGCGGGATGGTAACGAATGCCACCCTTGTAAGGACCGCGGGCATTATTGAACTGCACGCGATAGGCAGGAAATTCCGCTGTCGATCCATCATCGCGTGTGAGCGACAGTTTCGCCTGATGCACGTGTTGTGGTTCCATGAGAAGTTGTCGCTCCTCAGGTGTGGGCTTGAGTTTCTCGAGTACCGCAGCGAGTGTTGTCTGAAATCGGGTGTAGGGAGTGGGGTGCGGCATAGAAAATATAGGTGCACTTATGTAACTCCTCTCTCTCACTAGAAGCAAACCGCCACTTCTCCATTCCTTGAAGAACGGCCAACCGAAGCCCACACACGTGAATATGCACCATTCAGCTCTCAAAAGGCTTTCCGTTAACCGTGATTTTCTGCACACTGTGCCCCCTATGGAAAACACTCCAGTCCCCTACTACCCCACGACAGGGAACCATCGCTCGCAGCGCGTAGGCATTGCGACGAGCGGCGGCAATGCGCCAGCGCTCAATGCGGTCATCCACGGCGCAACGCAGGAATTGAAATTACGTGGCCACGAAGCAGTCGGAATCCCCAGAGGATGGGATGGGATGCTCAAAAGAAAACGGCTCATCCATCTTTGTGACCTTTCGCATGAGGAGTTGATGTCTCTCGTGCACACGGGAGGGAGCACACTGAGAAACTGCCGCACGAAAATCGGCAAGGAGCACTATCCCAAACTCAAGCGCGTCGTAGCTGGTTACGGTCTCGACGGGATCATCATCGCGGGAGGAGACGACACGCTGGGGCAAGCCGCGCGCATCAATCGTTTGCATGTGTTACAGCCCGCACACAAGCGAAGCAACGGCAACACCTTCATGTTCATGGGAGTGCCCAAGACCGTTGACAACGACGTGGATGGAACGGCTAAGACATTTGGTTTCGAGTCGGCCGTACAGGCGGTACGGAAACAGGTCATCGACATGAAGACCGATGCGCGCACCATGTGCCGTCTGGGCGTGGTGGAGGTGATGGGACGGGATGCCGGTCACATCGCGCTTCACGCGGGATACGCCGGCGGCGCCGATATCACGCTGATTCCGGAATTTAAACTTCCTGTCAATGAAGTCGCAAATCGTGTTGCCGAGGTCCTGCTCGAACAAGAGTACTGTGTCATCTGCGTGGGCGAAGCCTACGGAGGCGTGGAGGGCAATGAGGCTGATGGATTTGGACACAAGAAGAAGCAGGATGCCGGAAAAAAGCTGATCGCCGCACTCAAGGAACATTTGCTGAACCATCCGAAGCTGCAAAGGAGAAAAATGAACGACGTGGCAACATCACTCCAGGTCGTGGGATACGACGCCCGTGACGGAGATCCGGTCGCAACAGACAGCATCCTTGGTGGGCAGTTCGGCGGCTTGGCGGCGCACCTCGCCGATCGCGAGCAGTACGGACGGATGGTCTCGCTACAGAACGGAGAGATCACCCACATTGCCCTCTCACGGGCCAAGGGCGGACGGGTTGTGACGGAACTGGAATACGATCCGGTGACGATGCGCATGTGGAACATTCCCAAGGGCGTCGTCCCTGTTGTACTGAGAGCGCGACAGAAAGCCGAGAGAGCCATGCGGGGGCACACGGCGTAAAATGGGATCATGTCTCTTCGACTTCCCTTTGAAACGCGCACCGAGGCTGGCACCGCACTCGCCGGTGCACTGCAGCAATACAAAGAAGTGAAAGACACGCTTGTCCTCGCCCTTGTGCGAGGGGGCGTGGTTGTGGGGCGTGCACTGGCAGATGAGCTGAAACTTCCGCTCTACCCGTATGTCATCCGCAAGCTCGGTCATCCCGCGCATCGCGAATACGCTCTCGGCGCGATTGCGGAGAACGGGAGCACCTACCTCGATGAGCCTGCCATGCGGATGAGTGGAGTTTCATGGGAGGACCTAGAGCCGGTCATTGAGGAGGAGACGGAGGAGCTCAGACGTCGGAAAGATGCCTACGCCGTACAGGCACGACCGAATCTGAGAGGAAAGACTGTCATCCTCACTGACGATGGCGCCGCAACGGGTGCGAGTCTCTTCGCTGCTATTGAAGATCTACGCAAAACCAATGTGAAGAGGATCATCGTGGCCTTACCGGTGTGTCCGCCAGATACTGTTGCGCAGCTCAAAAAAAAGACGGATGACATCACAGTGATCGCTACACCAGAACCCTTCGAAGCAGTGGGGTTATGGTACCAGGAATTCCCACAGGTGGAGGATGCAGAAGTGTTGCATATGCTTGCCGCATAAATCACAACATTGCAGAGACCTCGCAGCAGTCCTACACTCCACGATATGTCACCCATGAAAATGCTCGGCCTTGTTGCGTGTTGCAGCATGCTGCTCGTCGGATGTGGTGAGGAATTGTCACCGGATCAACAGGTGGACTACGAAGACATAAAGGAACTCATCGAAGAAACCACTCCCGGCAAGCGCACAGTGCACGGCAGCTGCAACATCATCGCCAGTGGCAGCCACTGTTTAGACTATGTTGGCTCCTACTGGAAGAACGAGGAATTCATGCGCTTAAATTGTGAAGGAATGTCAGGAGGGAGCGCTGGCACTTTTAGTACGAATACGTGCCCCTACACCGAAGTCGGCGGATGCCAAGCCACTGGCGATACCATCATGGAAACCATCCTCTGGGCATATGACACGGGCGGCTCGCCCATCACGCCGGACATAGCCCCGTTCGAGCAGATGGCATGCAACGCAAACCCGGCGGCACAGTGGGTGCTACCGGAATTCTAGTGAGGAATGCCCCTCGACCCGCTCGGGGCACTCTAGTCTTTCAGCAGCATCATGGTCGGAGCATCGAAGGTGCGCAGACCACGAGCGAAGCACATAGTGCTGAGTCGAGTGGTGCCGGAGGAGGGAATCGAACCCTCAACGCCTTGCGGCACACGATTTTGAGTCGTGCGCGTCTACCAATTCCGCCACTCCGGCACGGCCTCATCCTACAACTTCTCCCAAAACACGGAAAGACGACGATCAGACCGATTGCTACTGCCGAGACCTCATTGCCGCATACACTTTCAGCCTCGTTTCTGCACTATTCGTCCCAAGACGCCTGCAAACCTCTTTCACAATCTCACATTTCCACATCGGGCCAACACCATCCAATACGAGCCTTCCATTCTTGGCATCCTCCTCCACTGCATCAACATGAGAAAGAATTCTCGTTCGCTCTTCCTCTGAGACAGAACCTACATCCATGAAGGATGTTCTAGCACTCCTTCCTGCCCACGCAACCACAATTTTATCGAAAACACCCCCTCACCATTCGGAAAATCCCGCTATCATTGGATCTCTTCATGAAACAATGCCAGACCTTCATCTTCGATTCTCACACCTTCGATCCGGAGACGGGGAAAATTGAACTGCATTATTCCCTGGATGACGAAGTCCATTTT
>CAYOLJ010000033.1:0-10903 GCA_964404805.1 uncultured Candidatus Peribacteria bacterium | reverse complement strand
TGACGCGCAACGCCGACTGAAGTAGCCTGCTTTTTTGTTGTCGTCTTTGCTTTGGCACGTGCCAGCGGAACAATAAGCTTGGTCGCAGGTGCACGCGTCTTGCTCGCAACGACAGCAGTCCGTACAAACCCGATCTGTGCGTCACGTGCATCGATGACAACAAGAAGCTTATCGGATCCGCGCGCCGAGGCATCGGCACCCGCTGCCGCGACACTGAAGGGAGAAAGAATTAATAGAGCTACAACCGTAGCCTTGGCCAGAATGGTTTTCATGGAATAGAGGGGGAAGAAATATGGAATGGAACGGATCGCAGTACGCGTAACTGCAACGCTGTCCGTATATGAAGACGCCGTGGCAGGGAAATTCTTAACACCAGACGAATAAAATCTCGACATCTCATCCTGCAATGGCGTAATCACCTCACGTCACTCACATCCTGCGATCCGGACCCTGAAGCCACCGTAATATCATCTGTATGGTGCAATTCGAGCATTTTATCTAAATCCAGAAGCACTTCGAGCTCCGTTACGATGCGATCTCCTTCTTGGCCCTGAATGAAAGCGTCGACATAATCGCCGCTTTCCATCGCTGCATCCATTTCAACGAAATTATCTTCCGCGTCCTCAAGGCGCTGTACGGAATCAACGGACGGAATACTGTCCAAATCCTCAACCTGATCCTGCAGATCCTCCAATTTCTCGGAAAGCGCTTCCTTTTCTTTTATCGTCTGTTCCAGCTGTACCGAATCTTCATCTTGAAGCATGAGCTCCTGTTCCAGCTGCTGCCTCTGCGATTTTGAGCGTGCTTCCAGACCCTGTGTGCGCACCAAAAGTCTGGTCAGACGAGCAGACCGCTTGCCCTGACTATCAAGAACAGTGAGTGCTTGAGCATGGGCATGCAATGCCCCCTCCAAATCAGACTGTATTGCGAGCGCATTGTCTGTATTTCCCTGCGACTCTGCTTCCTGTGCCATTTCGTTCGCGGCCTGTACATGCTCTTCTACTTGTGAAAATGCCGTTTCAGCCAATCCATCGGTCAGATCCCCTTCCACCACCAGCTCCCACACTTCCAGAAAACGACGATGTGTGCGCTCAATCTCCCATGCACTCTTCTCTTCTTGTGTAAATAATGTAGCTGCAATAAAAGGCTCCACCACTTCAGTCTTTACATGATAGAGAAAATCACCGGGAAGCGACGACTCGCTTGCAAACGTGAGCGTGGCTCCTCCGGCAAAGACGAAGAGAATGATTCCCGCAAGCAGGCGCATCGGCTGCAACACTCCAAGAAAAGAGAAGGATGGGAAAAATCGCGCATGCGACTTTTGGGCCGTCACGCGCTGCCTAGCTTCCGTAATCGTCCGCACCAGAATCTGCTGCTTCTTCTGCTCACTGAGATGGATCTCATTGCTGGAAACCGTAAAGAGATGGATAAGAGGATCCGCCATACACTCCTGATGACGATGGGAGTCGCTTTTTCTTAACAAAGCATGTGCCTGAAGACGTTTCTGCAGCCTGTCTCGTACGGCAGCAATACGCTGCCGTTCGTCAAAGGGGACCCATTGAAGTAAACGCGCGAAGAACCGACGAATGTCTTCATGCATGGGGAAGCAGGGAACGAAGCTTGCGAACGGCGCGATGCAGCTGCACCGAAACCACTGGGGCAGATCGTCCGAGAATCACCGCAATTTCCCTTGGGGAACACTGATCCACATACCGCAGAATGAGAATCTCGCGATAGGGTTCCCCCACTTGGTCGAGATAGGAGAAAAGCCGCTGTCGCTCCATCTCGCCCTGAAGCTCCTTCATGGGTTCGTGGGAGGGCTCGATTCCCGCCTCTACCATGACATCCAATGAAACCGTAGGTCTGCGTTTTATGCGCCGAACTTCGTCCACAATCAGATTATTGGCAATCCTGTAGAGAAACGCACGCTCATTGTCAGCATGTTTGCCTTTGGCGAGATACTCCCACATGCGCACGAACGTTTCCTGCAAAATATCTTCTGCCAGCTGCGCATCGCGCAGCCGGAAGAAGCAATGACGGTAAATCGCTTGCGCATACCGGTCGAAGAGGTCGGTAAATGCCCGAGAATCCGCACTGCTACTTTCAACCATCCTCACTACTCTAGGCGCCTTCGCTCGCTCAAGACAATGATCGGTAATTTATCTTGTGAGCTCTACGAGTGTCTTACCGAATTCCTCTGAGGCATCGGGCCCGTTACCCGTAACGATGAGCCCATCGCGCGTGACGGAATCCCCAGTGAGTTCTGCTCCCGCCTGCATGAGAAGTGCTTCTTGCGTGCCCTCACCATCATCCCAGACCGTGGCATGCTTGCCCTGGAGTACTTTTGCCTTGGCGAGAATGAGCGGAGCGATGCAAATTGCTCCGAGAGGTTTGTTTGCCGCTACAGCCTCGTGAGCGATCCGGAGCGCCTCGGGATGGCGAGTATAGGCCTCGGCCCCCGGCCCGCCGATAAAGGCAACGCAATCGAAATCCGTGATCTTTACCTGGCTCAGAGACAGCGTGGCCTTTTCTGATCCGCCAAACTTACCCGTACACGTGCCCCCGTCGCCACTCGCCACAGTGATTTCCATGCCGCCACGCTCAAGCTCGGCGCGCGTGCCCTCGTACTCCCGATCCTGATAGTTCTGCTGTGCAATGATGATTAGTGCGTTCTTCGGCATACCTGCAGTATACGCGAATTTCCTCTCCCCTCTTTCCCCCTCTCCACCCTCCTTCGATCCTTCTTAAGCTTCGGACGGGCAGGCAAGAGAGGGGGAGACATTACTGGATATCAAACTCCCCTTCCTCCCATGGAGGAAGGGGTCGGGGGATGGAGGAAATTCCAAAATCTACTGCATCACATCCTTCTTTGTAACCTCCGTGACGCCAATGCGCTCCCCCTCGCGATGACACCCATCATTACCTCTTCTGAAGTTCTTTTGCCAAGGCAATGATCTTGGCCACTTCCGCGCGGTTGATCGGTTCATCGGGGCGGAAGCGGTTGAGCAGCGTCCCGTCGGCGGTTGTATCTCCTGTGACGAGGCCCGAGTAGGCGGCAAGCCCTATGGCTTGGCTGTACGGATGCGATGATGGCACATCATCGAACGAAGCCGGTGTCTTGGGAATGGGAAATCCCAGCACCTCCAGAATCGTCTGGATCACCGCACCCCGTGTTGCGGACTTGTTCACGTTGAGTGAGGGCGTGAAGACCGAGAGCTGCAGAGACTCGGCCTTGGCCACATAAGCAGAAGCCCATGTACCTTTGGCAGTGTCATTGCGCGGAGGGGGCAGACCCCTGAGGTCGAAGGCCTGAGTGGATGCCTGCATCGCCATCTTGAGCACTTCGGCGTAGGTGATGGGATTCTCGACGCCGAATTCCCCCGTGGGCTTGCCCGCTTTGTCCGCGTACCCAGAGGCGATTTTCTCTTCGATCACGTAGGACACGTACGGTGCGTACCACGCGGAGAGGGGAACATCCGCGTAGATCACCGGTGTCTCATCCACGATGGCGTAGAGTCTGTCGCGCCGTGCGGCGATGGTCTCTGCAGAGGTGCTGAAAGGGCTCGCAGCTGAACGGGAGGGAGTTTCGAGGGCAAGCTCTGCCTGTTCCTTCAAGAGCTTCTCGCGCTCTGCACGGCGCAGGGCGTTATTCTCCTGCTCCTGTGCAAGAGCTTGCTGTTCCTGCTCCAGTGCCCGGGTGTACCGCTCCTCGCGGTGTTGTTCGTACTTCTGCTGCAATTCCTCCTTCTGCTTCTGCATCAGGGCAACGGAGATCTCGTACTCTTGAATCCGTTTGGCGATCTGGGATTCCCGTTCCGCCGCGGCACGATCTTCCTGTGCGGCCTTGCGCCGCTGCTCGGCAAGCAGGCGCGCGTCCTCAGTGCGTTGCTCCTCGTCGGCAACGAGGCGATCACTCTGTTGGCGCTTGCCTTCGAAACGCGCGAGGATCGTCGTCCGGGCCTGCGCGATGCGGGTGGCCATCTGGGCGGGGCTGCCACGTCTGCCACCTGTGCCTCCTCCCGCTTGCGCGCTGGAAGACGATGAAGTGGCCCGCGCCGAAGACGGCCGCCAGTCGGTGGCAACCCTGTACCCCACCGTAATGCACGAGGACGTGGTCGCGCAGTTGAACACGATCCACCCGACGTTCTCGCCCCAGGCGTAGCCAGTGAATTCGCCCGTTGCGTCGATCGTCACGCCGCCGTTCGTCGGTGCGAACTGAATCCATCCGAAGTTCTCACTCCATGCATGCCCACCCAGCGTTCCCTCACCGTCGTTCGTGACCTTGTAGTCTACCGTGCCACAGGAACTGGTATTACTGCAGTTCAATGAGATCCAACCGACCGTCTCTCCCCACGCATAGCCCGAGAGCGCGGAGTCCGTGACATGCACGTCGCCTTCCGCCGTCCCGAAATCAATCCACCCGAAGTTCTCGCTCCAAGCGTAGCGGTTCGCCGCATCGATCATCCCGTCTGTCGACGATGCCCAGGCACGCGGCGAACGGACGGCTCCCACGAGTATACTTACGCACGCCGCGCAGAGTACGATGGAACCGGTCCGGTAGCATACCCTTCTCATCATGACGTGACGTACTATAGCAAGCCCTCCCTCAATGGAACACTCGTCACTGCGGCGCGCGGCCGAAGCACCGCCGCCGAGAAGTCCCGTTCATCTTCCGAAGCCTTCACACGGCGTATTGGGCCATGGACAGAACTCACCCGGCTGCAATCCCGGGGGTGCGCTCCAGAGTGAGAATCCTTTTCTCGTGTCCTTTGTGTCCATCCTTGAGCACGTCGATCTCTTTTCTGTTCGCGAAAGCGAAATCATGACGGATGTTCTCAACAACAAGATCAAAATGCTCTTTTAATTCGGTCTTCCACAACTCCATTTTCCCCTCCAGATCGCCCTTCCACCGCTCTTGCGCAACGTACATCTTACCAAACTCGCCCATCAGCAGCGCGATGTCTGCCCTCGTAGCCGGTACATTCTGACCGTCAGTCATATCGAAAGCGATACCATCAGATCAGTTCGATAGCCAACAAATTGTTTCGAGCGGACCGCGCTTCAGCCTTCGCCTACGGGCTACAGCCGACAGGCGAAGCGCGGGTAAGATAATCAGATGAGCCAGATACTCAGAGACCCAAGAGACGACTCAGGGGCGGAACACGGCGCGAAACCTGTTGTCGTTGTTGACGTTGTTGTCATCGAAGAACGAACAGGCGTAGCACCCGGCTACCCGCGCGTGATGGTAGTAGTGCTGCTCGGAAAGCCACTCCCCCGCCCAGGTATTACTGAGGTCAAGACATTCATCCGTCCTGCCCGCCATTCCGCCATAACTACCGTAAGTAATATCGGATGAGCAGGAGGTAGAGTAGTTATCTCCCGCGATGTACCCGTCTTTGTAGCCGCAGAAACCGAAGAAATCATTGGCAGTGGGGAGCCTCGTGCCTTTCCAGTTTTTGAGCACCTCGGGCGTGATAGGACCGTTGTGCCCGGCGGCGTCCTCCATGGGCCTGGTATACCCGCCCTGGTCGGGCAGGTCCTTCTTGCCGTCGTAACAGTCGGTCTGGCAGAGCGCGCAATCGCCGGCATTCCATGTGGTGTCGGCTATCCCTGCTCCCGTGCCGCTGTAGGTCGCGACTGTTCCGTCGGGGAAGTTCCCGCTGCAGGTGTAGTCGGCGATGTAGGTATTGTCGTGCTCCACAGAAGAATCGTCTCCACTCCAGCTCCCTGCAGCCGACTGGTGCGTTCCCTGCACGCAGACGCCGTCTTCGGCGTCGGCGCTGTCCCCGTTGCCGTTGCCGTCCTCGAACCAGTACCAACCGGAAGCCGCTTCGCACGCGGCTTGCGTCAAGTTAGTCGAGCCATCACCGGAACCGTTTGGAACCCAGCCGGTGCCGGGGTAATCGCGTGTCATCCCTGTGCCCGTGACACCGAAGAGGGTGGCTCCAGTGAGGATGTTCGCCGCCGTGAGGTCAGCGTCTACGGCATTGAGCGTGGTCGCCGCGTAGTAGCCGGCGTTTACGATCAAAGAGCCGGCAGAGAGCGTCTGGGTCGCGATGGATCCGGCGACGCCGAGGTACGTGGTTCCCGAGAGGACTTTCGCGGCATCGATTGTCGGAATGGCGTCATAAATCTGCACGAGGGTGTAGAGCGAGGCCGCCGGGGAACCGGAAGGCGCGAAGCCGTGGTCCGCTTCCGTTGCGGTCGCGTTTGTCGTGAGGCGCGTGTAGATATTATCGAGCGCATAGCTCGTGGCGGCAGGAGAGAGTAAAGGCGTGAGGCTCCCTGCGTAGGCAATCGTCACCAGCACGACCGAAGCAGAAAAGATCGCAATGAGAGCAGGTAGGCGGGAATATTTCATGGCATCGGGAAGTATGCGCGGTGCGATCCTACCACGACAGCTCCCTCAGAGGGAACTCCTTCAGGAGCCCAGGATGTATCACAACGTATTCATTCAAGGTTCCGAGTATTCAGGGAAGATCTCAAACAAGAAAATCAATGAAGAGTGCCTGGTCCCTTGGGATCTTTGGATCTTGATACTTTTCTTGAATGCTCGGTTCCCCTGGTTCTTTGGTGACCTTCTCCGATATTCCGATCCCCTACTCCCTACTCCCTATTCCTGCTTTCGACTGCACCACATCTTTCTTTGAAACCTCTATCACCCCCAGACGCTCCCCTTCGAGAGCTGTGGCATCCTGCCTCGCGCCCTCAGTTTCTTTAAGGGGCTTCGTCCCGGTCGTTTCTTCGGTAGGTTTACCCCCCTTCCATCGGAGTTTCTCGAACGCCTTTATGACCGCCTGTGCATTCACGAGCTTGTTCGAGCTCCCAAAACGCTTACTGAGCACATCCTGCACGCCAGCTTGCTCCAGCACCACACGCACAGCACCACCGGCGATGATACCCGTCCCCTTACAAGCCGGGAGCAGACGGATCTTTGCCGCCTTGTACTTAACGTTCACCTCATGGGGAATCGTGCCTTCACACAGGGGAATACGTATCATGTGACGCTTGGCATCGACGGCTGCCTTCTTTATGGCCGCCTGCACCTCGGCTGCCTTACCAGTGCCGAGCCCCACCTTGCCCTTCTTGTTGCCCATGACTACGATGGCGCGAAAGCGCATGCGGCGGCCTCCAGCCACCACGCGCGTCACACGGTCGACCGACAAAGTCACTTCATCGAATTCACCTGGAGTACGCTGCCGACGGTCACCACGCTTGCGATCTGGACGAGAAGATTTAGCCATGAGAGATAAATGAAGAAGGAGAAGAAATTAGAACTGAAGCCCGCCTTCGCGTGCCGCTTCGGCGAGGGCTTTTACCACACCGTGATAAGCGTATGCATTGCGATCAAAGACAACAGAAGTAATCTTGGCATCTTTGGCTTTCTTCGCGATGAGTGCTCCCAGCTTCTTGCCACCGGCGACGTTCGGCTGAGCCTTTGCCTCATGCGTAGAAGCGAACACAATCGTCTTGCCAGCATCATCGTCAACGAGTTGCGCTGTCACCTGCGTGAGCGAGCGGTACACCGTGAAACGGGGACGGACAGACGAGCCACGCACTCGTGCGCGGATGCGTTTCTTTCTCCTAAGCCGATGTTGGAGTTTAGCATTCTTCATCGTGCAAATTATGAGGCAGAAGCGGAACCCTTACCGACAGCGGCCTTTCCGGGCTTGCGGCGAACGACTTCGTCACTGTAGCGGATGCCTTTACCCTTGTAGGGCTCAGGGGGACGGAATGTGCGAATATCGGCAGCCACCTGACCGACGAGCTGCTTGTCGATACCTTGAATCGTGATCAGGTTCTTGTTTTTCTCGTCCTGTGTGATGGTAATGCCCTCAGGAATCGAAAAATCCACCGGATGCGAGAACCCCAAATTCAGTGTGAGCTTCTTGCCCTGTATCTGCACCTTGTACCCCACACCAATCACCTCCAGCGTCTTCTTGTACCCCTCGCTCACACCGAGCACCATGTTCTCAATAAGTTGACGCGTGAGCCCGTGTCGGGCTTTGGCGGCATCGCTGTCATCTTTACGCTCGACGATCACCTGATTGCCATCTACCTTCACCATCACCTCCGGCAGGAACGCGTACTTTAACTCCCCCTTCGACCCCTTCGCGGCAACAGTGGACCCCGTGACGGTCACCGTCACGCCGTTGGGAATAGCCACTGGTTTACGTCCGATTCGGGACATGAAAGAAGGGAGGGATTTAAGAAATAATACAGAGAACTTCGCCGCCGATTTTCTTGAGACGTGCTTCGCGATCAGTGATCAGACCCTGACTCGTGGTGAGAATGGCAATGCCGAATCCGCTCTCGACGATCTTGAGCTCATCGACAGCTTGATAGAGACGTCGTCCCGGCTTACTCGCACGTTTAAGGGAAAGCGCCGGACGATCGGCGAGGAACGAGATCACCAGCTCCTGCTTGGGAGCTTCACCTTCGACTGCCACACCCTGCAACCACCCTTCTCGAGCGAGGAGTTCGCAGAGCTGCTGCTTGAGTTTGGATAGGGGGGCACGACACTGTGCACGACCCGCCGACTGCGCATTGCGCATGCGGGTGAGAAGATCGCCGATGGGATCAGAGATGACAGCCATAGTTCACCAGGAGGATTTAGTAACACCGGGAATTTCACCATTACATGCGAGTTCGCGAAAGCAGATGCGGCAGATTTTGAAGAAGCGCAAATACCCGTGACGTCGGCCGCAGAGCGTGCAGCGGTTGTAGACGCGCGTAGGGAACTTGGGTTTCTTGCCAGCAGTCTTCGCCTTCAGGAATTCCTCGAGGGCCTTGCGTTGCTTATTGACGAGAGCGATACGAGCCATTCTGAATTAAGGTTAGGGGATAGGGATAGGATTAGGACTTGGAGGATTTCTTCTCTGCGCGTTCGGGTCGGAAGGGAACACCCATGTGCTTGAGTAGCGCACGTGCGGGTTTGTCGGTCTTGGCGGTCGTCGTGATCTGCACCTGCACACCGAAGCTCTTGCCGGCATCGACAGGAGGAATTTCGGGGAAAATGGAATGATCCTTGAGGCCGATGGCGTAGTTGCCATGGCCATCGAGCTTGGTCGTTACACCACGGAAATCGCGGATGCGCGGTAGCACGTACGAGAGTAGGCGATCGAGGAACTCCTCCATACGTCGCCCATGCAGGGTGACAATGGCACCAACAACGAGCCCTTCGCGAATCTTGAAATTTGAGATCGCCTTGCGGGAGTGCGTGTGCACCGCCTTCTGGCCGGTCATCTTCGCCAAGCACTGCGCAACGTACTCGTGAGACTCTTTCGAATCCATCTTCGAGCGATTGATGCCCACGTTGACCGTCACTTTCTCGATGCGCGGTAGTGCATGTGCATTTGTCACGTTGAGCTCCTTTTTCAGGGTTTCTGCAATGGGTCCGCGCAGCCGATTATGGAGGGATTCATACTTCTTCATGACTCATTAGTTGCCACGCTGGTGGCTGAAAGAATCGGGAACACGGGTGGAATCGGGAACACTCTTGTCAGTCACCTGCCCCTTCGGCTCCTCGCCATCCTGTACCGCCTCTGCACCGAAGCTCAGGCGCTTCCAGAAGGGCTTGCGCTGCGGTCCAGTGACCTTCTCGGACTCGGAGGGTGCTGCTTTTTCCGCCTGGTCATTCGTTTTGAGTGGTGCGGCCTTCGGCTCCTTCTTGGGCGTCACTTTGCCAGCCACGAGCACCTCGCCACTCACCTTGGCAACGCGTACTTTGTGACCTTTTTCATCGATGCGCATGCCGATGCGTGTGGGCTTCTTGGATTTCGCGTCGAGGATCATCACGTTGCTCGAGGCAATACTCGCCTCGTAGCGAAGGCGCTGACCCGGTCCCTGAGCAGTCTTGCGAATGTGACGCGTTCGCATGTTGACGTCACCCACCACCAGACGATCCTTAAGCACGCGCAGTACCATGCCGGTCTTACCCTTATCTTTGCCAGCGATGACGAGGACGGAATCGCCCGTATGAATTCTCATAGAACGTCAGGAGCAAGGGAAAGAATTTTCTTGTATCCGCGCGTGCGCAGCTCGCGGGCTACCGGTCCGAAGACACGTGTACCCTTGGGCTGGCCATCACCAGAAATAATTACGCAGGCATTGTCATCGAAACGCACTCCTCCGCCATCCGACCGACGAATGAAATTTTTCGTTCGCACAATTACAGCACGCTCAACAGACTTCTTGCGAACGGTACCACGCGGCGCAGCCTCCTTGATTGCCACGACGATCACATCGCCGATATGCGCGTAGCGGCGCCTGCTACTGCCGAGCACCTTGATGCACATGGCCGTCTTGGCACCTGTGTTATCCGCCACGTTAAGGATGGATTGTTGCTGGATCATTTCTTAGAGGAAACTGGAGAGTCCGAAACAGCCGAAGAATCTGAAGATGGTCGCTGCTTCTCACGATGAATAGTCTTCTCAACCGCCTCCTCCTCTTTAAGCTCACTCACGCGCGGGACGCGCTCCACGACCTCAGTGATGCGGAAGCACTTATTCTTGCTCAACGGACGACACTCCGTGATCACCACGGTGTCACCTGTGACGAGATCCTTGTGCTCACCGATATCAGCGAGGAACTTTTTGCTTCGCGTAAACCGCTTTTGGTAGAGCGGATGGAAAATCGATCGGTGCACGGTCACCGTGACGGTGCCTGTCATTTTCGCCGAAGTGATTTGGCCTTTCTTCGTTCTCATGGATGAGAGGGGGTTTTATCCGCCGAAACCTTGGCGGAGACAGAGACTGTACTGGGCTTCGTAGAGCCCTGCAACTGAGCGGCGGTCTTTCTTGTCCACTCCGTTTTCATCTGTGCGAACTTCCGTCGCTCGCGACGGAGTTTGGCGGTGTCCTTCTCTTTCTTCAGCTCCACACCGAGACGCAGTTTTTCAACG
>CAYOLJ010000032.1:0-11289 GCA_964404805.1 uncultured Candidatus Peribacteria bacterium | reverse complement strand
CCCTAATACGTCGAACATGCGTCCGAGCGCTTCGGGACCCACAGGCACGGAAATCGGACTGCCGGTATCCGTCACGGCTGTGCCGCGAGCGAGGCCATCGGTAGTGCCCATGGCCACAGTGCGTACGGCGCCACCATCCAAGTGCTGTTGCACTTCGAGGGTGAGCGTCTCTTTACCACACGGAACGGTGAGCGCGTTGTAGATCGACGGGATTTCAGCGCTGGGGAACACACAATCCACCACTGCCCCCATCACTTGTGAAATTGAACCTGGCATACGAAAGAGGGAATCAAAAATGAGTAGAGCCATCCTAGAAGAGACACTCCCGCCTGCAAAGGGGTAAAGAGACTACTTTTTGTGGAAATTGGTTCGTGAGCCAATGCATGAGAAAACCTTCGGATGAGACCTACGCGAACAGCTTCCATTACTTCTTCTGTGCCTCCCAGTAGGCTTCGCCCTCCTCTTCCATCTCGTAGAGGCGGGTGTAGTAATCGGCCATCTCGCGCAGGTGCGCCAGGGCGATTTTGCCGGTGAGCACCGGATCATCCTTCGTCACATCCGTCTGCGGATCGACAGCGCCGTGCTCTAACTCCACATCCATTCCCATACGGAACTGCTCGACATCGAAGGGCTCTTTGTCCCACACAAGACCGATCTGTTCGCCAACGGTGCGCGCCTGTTCTTCTGTGAAGACTTTTTTGGTACTCATAGGAGTGATGAGGAAAGGGGAATAAGTGTACAAGCCCAGAGGCAGAAACACACATGTCTCAAGTAGCGCGCAATGTGAAATTCCTCCATGATATCCACATGTCGTCTTCCCCTCCCGATTCCCGATACGTCAAACGTACTGTCTGGACCTTCGCCAGTGCATCGTTCCTCCACGATATGGGGGCAGACATGATCTTCGCAATCTGGCCGATGTTTCTCACGACTGTACTCGGGGCAAACATGGCAGTGGTGGGGCTGATCGACGGCCTTGGCGATGCGTTCGTCTCGATCGCACAAGCCGTAGCGGGCTACATGTCGGACCGTTTGCGCAAGCGTAAGCCCTTCGTGTGGATGGGATACTTCTTCGGCGGCATTGCCAAGGTGGGCTACGCACTGGCACCCACGTGGCACTGGATCATTCCGTTTCGCATCTTAGACCGCTCCGGAAAAATGCGTGGCGCCCCACGAGATGCCATCGTCTCGGATCTCTCAACAATCCAGAATCGTGGCCGGCACTTCGGCATCCTCCGCATGATGGATAACGCCGGAGCCATGGTCGGTATTCTCGCCGCCATCGTGCTCGTGCAACTCATTGAGCTAAGAACGCTCCTTCTCATCGCGGCGATCCCCTCCATGCTTGCAGTGCTCCTCGTCCTTTTTGTGTACCACGAGCAGAAGCCGGATGGAACGAAAGTGTTCAAAGGGATCCACTTCAAAGATCTTTCGCCGGATCTGCGCCTCTATACGATCTTAAGTGCTTTCTTCATGCTCGGGTCCTTCAGCTATTCCTTCTTACTCCTGTCGGCCAAATCTCTTGGATTCTCGATTGGCACGATGCCCGTGCTCTATCTGCTCTATACCGCCATAGCCGCCGCGCTTTCGATGTACTTCGGCAAACTCGCGGATCGCGTGGGGCGCAAGCTTGTACTGCTCTTCTCCTACGGGTGTTGGATCGGCGTGGCGCTGCTCTTTCTCTTTTTCCGTTCGCCCGCAGTGGTCATCGCGGCCTTCGCACTCTACGGCGTGCACATCGCATCACTGGCACCCGTGCAGAAGACACTCGCCGCGGAATTGGCCCCGAAAGATCTGGTGGCCAGTACCCTCGGCGGCTACCAGATGATTATGGGGATCGCGAGCCTTCCGGCCTCTCTGCTCGCCGGGCTCTTGTGGGACCGCTTCGGCTTGGGTGCGCCCTACCTGCTTTCGCTCGTTCTCACGGTATTCGCAGGATTCCTGCTGCTCTTCTTGAAAGACGGAAGCCTGAAGAAGATTTAGGGATTGGTGTATTAGTGATTGGGGAACGATTTGCTGTGTATTATTTTGCTTAACCAACCCCTCCCTCTATCCCCCTCTCTTTTTCATATACTCAACCTCTCCCCCCTATCCCCCTCTCCACAAGAGAGGGGGAATGTTTGTGTTTGTAGTTGTCCTCCCCTTCCTCTTGTGGAGGAAGGGGTAAGGGGGATGGAGGTTACGTGAAAAAAGGGAGGAAGGGGTAAGGGGGATGGAGGTTACGTGAAAAAAGGGAGGAAGGGGTCGGGGGATGGAGGTTATGTGAATAAGAGAGGAAGGGGTCTAAGGGATGGAGATTACAAAATGAGCGCGTTGGCGATCGAGAAGTAGATCACGATTCCCGTCACGTCCACGAATGTCGCCACGAAAGGGCTCGACGCGTATCCGGGATCGACGCCGAGACGTTTGAAGATGAGTGGCAACATGGAGCCGACGACCGTGCCCCAGAGGCAGATGACCGCCACGGATTGCGCGATGACGAGCCCCAGCATCCAGCGGTCAACATTGCCGAGCACCCCCTGTGGCGTGAGTGAGGCACGGACGAATGCCACGACGCCGAGCGTGAGCCCGAGAGCGAGACCCATGAGCAACTCGCGACGCATCACTCTCAACCAATCCCGTGGTGCCACATCGCCCAGTGCCATGGCACGAGTAATAAGTGTGGCTGCCTGCGAACCGCTGTTGCCTCCGGTCGAGATGGTGAGCGGCACGAAGAGTGCGAGGACCGTCACTGCGGCAATCGAAGATTCGAACTGCGCCAGCGCTGTGAAGGTGAAGAGCTCCGCCACAAAGAGCACCGACAGCCACACCACGCGCTTGCGCCAGATGGTGGCAAAATTGGTCTCGAGGTAACTCGCCGAGAGCGGATCCATACCTCCCAAGCGGTACACGTCTTCGCTGGCCTCCGCCTCGGCAACGCGCAATAGATCGTTCAAATGGATGACGCCGACAATTTTCTGCTGGTCATCGACCACGCACGCCACATCCACTCCTTCGCGTTGCATTGTGTCGAGCACTGCCTCCTGATCGGTGGCGTGGTGGAGCACCGGAATGGGACGCGCCATCTGTGCAGGAGCCGTGTCGTTGTTGGCAGACAGGAGTGCGCGCGAGGGAATCCACAGAATTTCCTTACCACTCGCGAGCAGCGCGACGGGAATCTGTTTGTGGTGTGTGCGTGCGTACTCGCGGGCGGCGTTGAGAATGGCAGGGAGTTTGTCCTGCGGATCCACCTCGAGAAAATTGAGATCCATAAGACCGCCCGCCGTCTCGGGACCGTAGAGGAGCAGTTTTTCGATGGGCTTGCGACGATCTTCGCGCATTTTCTCGAGAATGTGCGGATACCGTTTTGCCGGCAGGCGCTGCAGGATATCCGTCGCTTCGTCTTCGTCGAGAAAGTGGAGGAACCGTGCAATTGTGAAATCCGAGAGGCGCGGAAGTGCCGAGTGCACGCTCGACTCTGAGAGCAGAAGAATCACATCTGCCTGGATTTCGGGAGGCAGAATGGCAAAAGTCTTGCGTTTGCCGTGCTCTAGTTCGTCGATGATGTCGGCAATTTCTCGGGCATCTTCGTGCACGAGAATCCTGCGAAGCTCCTGATCGCTCTTGGTCTCTAGCAAGCCGTCAACCTTGCGGAAAAGTTCCTCGTTCATACGGCGGAAGTGAAGTGCCGACATGCTACCCCTCTTATAAGAGAAAGAGGAAGGAAAACCATCCAAACTCTCTGCCTTGTGCGAAGGAAGATGAACCACAAATAAAACCGTGCTCTGCATTGACACACACGTAATACGGACAATAATCGGCATCTCTTTTCACCCATTCTATGCCATCTCTCGCAAAGCCACGCGCAGCCGAAGCTCCACGCATGAGGAATAATAATAATAATAATAATAGGGCCGAGGCCTACCAGCGGATCGAAGGACAATTGCGCGTCACGCGCAGCTCACTGCGTCGTGATTTACAGTCGATCAACGCACGGCACGAACCATCGGCCTCTGCCGCGTACAATATTCCCGACGGTGCACAGGCGCATACACGTGTCGATGAGCAAATGATGACGATGGAGCAGTCAGGCATAAGTTTGGAACGAGTGCAAGCAGCAATCGAACGGATTCAAGAGGGAACGTACGGCCGGTGCATCGGATGCGGATGCCTGATTCCGCTGAGGCGATTGAACGCCGTTCCCACAACAGAAACCTGCGTGAGTTGTGCAACAGAGCGTGAACGGAACGGGGGCACGGGAAACAGCAACAGCGATGCAGAAAGATTCGCCCTGCTCGCGGAGATGGAAGGAACGACAGGGGAAACGGTGGCGCAAGAAGACGAAGAAGATGGGGAAGATGAAGAAGGAAGAGTCTTGCGATCAGTGAGATAATACTGTTCGCTGCACGAACGCCGATCTCAAAGCGACTGTTGCGACATATCCTTGGATCGCACGCAATTGGTTGCCAATACAAAATTTCGTAGGCTAGGGGGCGATTATTCCCCATTTTGTTCTATGGCTCTCTCTCCCCTTCACTGGCGACGATACACAGCGGAATTCCTCGGCACCGCGACACTGACCTTCGCCATTCTCGGTTCGATTCAGCAGCAGACGGCAACGCCGTTTGTAGCGGCACTCGTCCTCTTGCTCGCGGTATACACCCTTGGACCCATAAGCGGTGCGCACATCAACCCCGCAGTAACGGTGGGGCTCTGGAGTATCAAGAAGATCAAGACCCCCGAGGCACTCGCCTACATCGCATCGCAACTCGTGGGCGCTGTCGCCGCGCAGTTTCTCTTTCTGTACCTCGTGGGCGGATTGCCCGTCGTCACGGTGACGACCGGTTGGGGCATCGCCTTCGCCGAGGCACTGGGTACATTCTTCTTTGTGCTCGGCATCATGGCTGTCGTCACCAACAAGGTGCATCGTGCCGCGAGCGGGCTCGTGGTGGGATGTTCACTCTTGCTCGGTATTCTCTTGGCCTCGCTCATGAGTAACGGCCTGCTCAACCCCGCCGTAGCTATTGGGCTTCGTTCCGTATCACTCTCGTACCTCATCGGCCCCTTCATCGGCGCCGTCTGTGCGGTGTTCCTGTATCAATGGCTCATTAAAGAGTAAGTGATACGAATCCTGTCTTCAAAAAGAGCCGACACCGTCGGCTCTTTTTTCAGGAAAGATCCGCCGTACATCGCTAGAGTATCCATATGATCGAAGCCCTGCGCGCCATCGGCCTGTGCATCCTCCTCGGCGCATGCTCCCCTATTCCGTCGAACGTACCAACGCCTTCTTCGACGATACCACCACCAGGAATGCTGGAGCAGGTTCCCGCCGAACTCTCGATCGCACACTTCGCCGCGATGCGTCTGGAGGGAACGGATCTGACATTCACTGATGTCTTGGCAGACAATACCGCCTACACCCGTCACGCCATCACGTATCGGAGTAACGGGCTACTCATTAGCGGCATCATGAATATTCCCAAGGGTGAAGGGCCGTTCCCGCTTGTCGTACTCGCACACGGATTCATCAGCCCCACGGTCTACACGCAGGGACGCGGCCTCAAGCGCGAACAGGATTATCTGGCGCGGCAGGGATTTGCCGTGCTCCACACCGATTACCGCGGGCACGCAGGATCGGACCCGAGCCCCGATGTGCGAGAGGTCTACGATGCGGGGCTGGAGTACAGCATGGATGTGGTCAACGCCGTGAATGCCGTGCGCGCGGCGGATCTGCCACAAGTGGATGCGCGTAGAGTGGGGATACTGGGCCATTCGCTCGGCGGTGGCGTAGCCCTGAATATCGCCGTGACGAGGCCAGCTTTTGCAGACGCCTTCGTACTCTACGCGTCCGTAAACAGCGACGCGTGGCAGAACTTTACGCGCTGGAGGTCGAAGCGCGATGACAAGGATCGCACGCTCGCGGTCTTAGGCACGCGCGAAGAAAATCCCGCAGCGTGGGATGCGCTCTCGTCACAAACCGTACTCAGGAACATCGCGGCTCCGATCCTCCTCTTTCAGGGCACCAGCGATGCGGATGTGCCGCCGGCATGGTCCGATGATTTGAATGCGCAATTGGAAGAACTGAACAAAAACATCACCTACGTATCCTACGAGGGCGAAAAACACGAATTCATCCCCCAGTGGGAGGACTTCATGCGACGCACCGCCGCGTTTCTTCGTGAGCATCTGACAGAACAGATTGCGTGGGCCGCTCCGATCAACCGCATGAGCGAGCGCGTGACGAAAAAGCCCTTCGGCATCCATATCACCCCCAAGGATTCACCAGTGCAGCCGGAGAGATTTTCGGGCTATCACACCGGAATGGACTTTGAGCTCCTGCCCGGCGAAACGCCGCATGACATCGCAGTACGCGCCGCCTGCACGGGCGACGTGATTTACAGAAACCGCGTGGGCGGATACGGAGGAGTGGTCGTGCAACGCTGCGCGCTCGAAGGCAAGTCCGTCACCGTGCTCTACGGCCACCTCTCGCTCGCATCCGTTGCCGCCGCACTCAAAAACCTGCAAGCGGGCGACCGCATCGGCGTGCTAGGAACAGGCTTCAGTGACGAAACTGACAACGAACGGGCTCACCTTCATTTTGCCATTCACCACGGAGCGGACGTGGAGCTGAAGGGCTACGTGCCGGCCGAAAAGGACCTCACAACGTGGGCGGATCCGATGACGGTGTTTGGGTTGCCATAAGAGAAATTCGGCACATTCCACAAGCGCCATGTGATAAAATGGCTCCATGAAAAAAGAGTTCAATCTTGCTTTCATCGACGGGCAGAACTTACACCTTGGAACTACCCAGAATGGATGGAAAGTTGACAATGCAAAATTCAGAATTTATCTCAAGGACAAGTATAAGGTTAGTGAGGCGTATTACTTTCTCGGCTATGTAACCGAAGAGCAGCAGGAGCTTTACAAAAATCTGCAGAGATCAGGCTTCATCGTTCTCTTTAGGGAACATAGTGAAAACCTGAAGGCGATCAAAAAAGGCAATGTGGATACCGATATTGTTTTTGAAATCATGAAAACACTCATAGAACGCAATGACTTCAAGCAGATACTTCTTGTATCCGGTGATGGTGACTATAAAAAACTGGTCGATTACCTTATAACAAAAGGTCGTTTGAAAAAGTTACTGTTCCCGAACAGGCAGTTCGCATCTTCCTTGTACAAAAAGCTGCCCCCGGCGAATTTCGACTATTTGGATACTGTCGGTATTCGGGCAAAAATTGGATACCGACAAAAAAAGAAAAGGTCTCCTTAGGCACGGGCACCGTTCGGATTCCCTTTCGTCTTAATACCCGCGCAGTCTATAGGTTCTCTTTACGTCCACGCAAGAGGTCTTCTCCCCTTTTTAAAGGGAACTATGGCCGGAAGAGAAGAAAACAGGATGCCTGGGTGGATCCGATGACGGTATTTTAAACTCCCCTGACAGACATTGATTCGGCATCTGCAGTACACTCCCCTGTATATGAAATTCGTGCGCGAACGCCTCATCCGCCGGGTCTACGACGTGAGCCTCATCCTCAAAGCCGTTGATGGCGTTCTGGAATGCATCGGCGGTATCGCCATCGTTTTTCTCAGCCAGGGATTTTTTTTGAAACTTGCCACGTTCGTCACGCTCTATGAGCTCTCGGAGGACCCCAATGATCTGATCGCAAATGCCATTCTTCATGCCGCGCAGACGTTCTCGGTGAATACGAAGGTCTTCGTGTCGTTGTACCTGCTACTGCATGGCATCACTAAAATCTTTCTCGTGATCCAGCTCTTGCGCGAGCGCCTGTGGGCGTTCCCCGTCGGTCTGGCGTTCCTCGGACTCTTCATCCTCTACCAGACAGAGCGCTCCGTGCAGACGCACGCTCCGGGCATGCTGCTACTCACCCTCTTCGACATCTTCGTGGTGATGCTGGTGTGGCACGAGTGGCGCATTGCGCGCATGCGGGCGGTGTAGACCTGCCCAAAGAGACCCTGATCTTCACTGGATTGCGCGTTTGTATGCGATCCAGTACCCCTTTCCTATATTTGACAATATTTAATAATATAGTCATTATATGACTTCGATCTTTCACAGCATTTTAAACAGGAACCAATTCTGTCTCCAATTCCGGAGGCAGTGCGGTTCCTGTCACTCAAGTGAGGATAGTAAGATGCGATGCTTAATGGTTGCTGTTGTCGTGATGTTGTTTCAGAGCCCGGCGCCGGCTGCGTACTGGAACATAATCTTCGACCAGCAAGAGTACGAGCCAGGGGAAACCGGATCATTCGAAATCCGGTTCTTAAACCCGGATGCACCCATCGAGCTCATCGAGTCAATGGACCTCCAGGTTTGGGGACCGAACTTTCAGGTACCCCAGCAAGAACGAGGAGACCTCGATCCGGAGAGCGTTCTGTTCGGTGTTTCGGGACTGCGTCTCGAGCACCGGATTGACCCCCACAATGGGGTGTCGGACTTCATCCAGGTGAGCACCCATCCCGAATGGATAGGGAATACCCTGGAATACAACACGGTAACGTTTCCTACGGGAAGCAGTCTCCTGTTGACCGAGTTCTTCTCAGTCGATCAGGATTGCTCCTTTGACACGGTATTGCAGGGATGCTTTTTGGATCTTCAACAATATCAGTTGCCATACTACGGAACGGAGGTACTCACCTTCCCCGTGCAGTTTTCGGTTCGGAATATCCCTGAACCCGCGTCGATCATCCTCTTCTTAGCCGGACTTATCGGTGTGTTTTACTGGCGGCGCAGACGCTGCCGGCAGCCGACCGATCGGTTTGGTTCGTGACGGGAAAATGCGGCTGCTGGACACACATGTTCAGCAGCCGCTTCCCTTTGCGTACGCTCCACCTGCTGGCAGCACGCGCGGGCCTACATCCCCTGCCGGTGCGCCAAGATCACGTCCTGCTTGGTGAACGCACATAAATTTTCAATGCCGTACCCGATCTCTCTCGCCACTTCGAGAATCGCCTGCGGTGTGGGACCCTCGATCTCGATGAAGGGCGGCGGCAGATTCTCGCGTGATCCATCGCACGAGAGAATGTGATCCAATTCGACACGTACCGCCCCCAGCACGAAACGTGTGCGTGCAGAAAGCATGTCTCCACGACGCGTAAAAGTGTCATCGAGCAGGCTCTGCATGAGCTGATAGCGCCGTTTACCCTTCGCCGCACCATGCTGTATGAACTCGTGCTCGGTGCGTCGCTTAAATTTGGGGCCAAGATCGGTGCGACTGGGCAGAACCAACGATGGGAGTTTTTGCTTAATCGTCAGCTCCAGCTGTTCGCCGTGCACACCCGTAAGCCGACGCAGCCTGGGCCCGCTCAGGCCCTTCTCGCGCATGGCATCGGTGGGGCAATAGCGCTGCTCGGTAATGAAGAAATTCCCCTCATGTAGAGCCCCGGCCTCGCGCAGCCTTTGCTGCACCTCCTCCGTATCGACACCAAGAATCTTGGCCTCGATCTCGTCGTTGCCTGTGTCGTTAGCAAGGTTCTCGAACATAGAGGAGCGGGAGTATAGCTTCCTTTAAGGTTTGCAAAGCATCTTTTTCGCGACACTTAAGTGCTTTCAAGCGCACGAGGATTTGCTATGCTCTTGCGTACGTTGGGGAGTCGCCAAGTGGTAAGGCACCTGCCTCTGGAGCAGGCATTCGGGGGTTCGAATCCCTCCTCCCCAGCCATCCGGCTTCGTCCGGCTCCACTCCGTTTCGACGTGACTACGCCGAGATGGCGTTCTGCATGCACAAAGAACCACAGCGATATGATCCCTAAGCCAACATATCGAACAACCGAAAGGAAGCCGGATGCCTCGGCGTAGCGCAGCGAAGCCGGGCATTCATACTGTACGCATGCACATCGTATACATCCTCGAATCCGCTGACCGCTGCCATTCATATGTTGGCGTCACCAATAATCTTGAAAGGCGTCTCGCTGAACATAATCGGGGTAAAAGCGAACACACGAGCAAGCACAAACCATGGAAAGTACACGTATACATTGCATTCACCGATAGAAAAGGTGCCGAGCAATTCGAGAAATATCTCAAATCCCACTCAGGTCGTGCCTTTATGAAACGACACTTCTGGAGTTTAAATGCGTAGGAGAACAACCATCCTCCATAAGCTCCACAGAAGGACTTTTTGTTTGTCGTGCAGTCTGAAAACTGCCACTGTACTCCCCTTTCCTGTCTCTCTATGACGGCGGAACGCCCTCATGCCACTATCGATGATCCGTATGCAGCCGTCCGCGAACGCCGGGACTCTGCCACTCCCGTGCCTCAGGATTTGACGAATCGCTTCTATGAATTGATGAAACGATCCATCCTCCGCACCGCCCTGCCCGGGCAACGTCCCGATCACGTCGTCAATCAATTCATGGATACGGTTGAGCAAGAGACCCCTTTCCGTTTTGTTCTGGGAGATGAAGGAAACTCCGTCCACAACGCCGATATCATCCTGGCCAACCATCAGGGCCCGCGAACGGATGACGTCGAAGTGGTGGAGAGGGAAAGCGCGGATATCGCCAGAGGAACCGGAGGCAGCGAAGGGCTGTATGCGCATGCGCTCCTCCCCCCGCACACACGGTACGTTCTCAAGAACTATCTGGTCCGCATCCCCGGTTGGACCATGGTGAAAGCGCTTGCACAGCTCGATCGGCATGCCATTAAAAAGGAACTGGGCCAACTGTTCATGGCATTGGCATTTCGGAAAACTGAGCCGATCATCGTTAACCGCACGATGGAGAAACCTCCGCGGGAAATCGGCACCTCGGCCAGACGCAACCAAGCCTACGTGCAGAGAATGCGTGAAGTGCGGCGGAGCGTAGCCAAAGAAATTTGCAGAACTGTAGAGGAGGATAAAAAACCGGTGATGGTGTATCCCGAAGGAACGCGTTCCAACGACGGCAGAATTCAGGGGTTCGTCTCGGAATTCTTTCAAAAAATCGTCACCGACTACATGGTGCCGCGGATCAAAGATAACCGTCCTATCAACATTGGGATACTCGCTGCGGATATCTTGAGTGCCTTCCCCGATGGCGTCGGCCGCGATGTGAAAGCGTACGACCAGCCCATTACCTTGAGGGGCGTCGGGTATAACCCCGCAAGTGTGGTTATGGAACTTGAGGAACGGATGGCAAGAGTCGGCGATGCTCCGTTGTCAGCGGACGAGATCAAGACCTTCGGGCGCCAGCTACTCATGGATGTGCGGCGGCAGATGAAGGAGGCGTTGGTGCGGATTTTAGAGGGAGGAGAGAGGGTGTAGAATGAGGGGCACCTGCTCCGCAGCCAGATAAAAGCGACCCACATGG
>CAYOLJ010000031.1:0-11315 GCA_964404805.1 uncultured Candidatus Peribacteria bacterium | reverse complement strand
GGATCGTGGAGCTGAAGGAACTAGGATTCCCCGATGGGATGTCGAAGGATCTCACCGAGATGATGCAGGTGGCCAACGGACTCTTTCTCATTACGGGTCCCACAGGATCAGGAA
This sequence comes from uncultured Candidatus Peribacteria bacterium, assembly GCA_964404805.1. GTDB lineage: Bacteria > Patescibacteriota > Gracilibacteria > Peribacterales > Peribacteraceae > Peribacter. The sequence goes on along the minus strand of CAYOLJ010000031.1, from coordinate 11,201 downwards.
AAACGACCACGCTCTATGCACTGCTCAAGACAATCATCGGCACGCATCGCCACATCGTCACGCTTGAGGATCCGATCGAGTACGAGATCAGCGGTATCGTGCAGAGTCAGGTGGATCCTTCACACGACTTCACGTTCTCGTCGGGATTGCGCTCGCTTTTGCGTCATGACCCCAACGTCATTCTCGTGGGTGAAATCCGTGATCTCGAGACAGCACAAACCGCCATTGACGCCTCGCTTACGGGTCACTTGGTGCTCAGTACACTCCATACAAACTCTGCGATTGAGGCGATTCCCCGTCTGCTGTCGATGGGTGTCAGTCCCTATACGTTTGCTCCGGCACTCCGTGGCGTAATGGCACAGCGTCTCGTGCGAACACTGAAAGACGAGTTCAGGAAGGAAGGGGCAAAAATGGATCCCGCGAACAGTGCCTCGTACGACGGTCGTACGGTGATTGCTGAGTTTGTGCAGGCGACGCCCGAAATCCAGAACCTCATTCTTGACAACGAATCAGCAATGGCCATTGAACAGCAGGCCCGAAAGCAGGGATACCGCTCCATGCGCGAAATGGGCGATGAGTTGGTGAAGGCACGTGTCACAGTACAGTCGGAGGTGGATCGTGTGACACGATGAGACCTGAAACGTTCTTGTGTCATCTTGTATCAAGCTGGCTATTCTTTGTTTTCGGTGAGTGGAATCACGGCGGGAGCGTAGCGGAGACGGATGGATCGTGTGACACGCTGAAAACAGAGCAATGTGCGAGATGAAGAAGGCACTTAAGAGGGGTTTTCACCAAGTCTTTTCGGCTTCTCCTGTTTCTACAACCTCCCCGGCCTTTCGTCTCTTGCCTTCACCTATCATTCACGCTTACCATGAATAACCAATCCCTCACCTATGCTCTACTACCGCCATCGCCGCAATCATTTCGCCCTCGCGGAGCAGTCTTCGCTCCGTCGAGCGGTGTGGCCGGTTGTTGGAATCATTCTTGCGTTGGCTATTCTCTATTTCGCTGGGTCGTGGCTTCTACAGAAAATTGGATTTGGGAACCACGCACGCCAGACAGCGGTATTGCTGACAGTCGAGCGACAAGGGGCGGCGCAGGTCTCACTGGATGACAAGGAATTTGCCACGGCACAGAGTGACATGAAGCTCTACACCACGGACCGGATAAAAACAGGTGCCAGCGGAGGAGCAGCACTGACGTTCTTCGATGGCACGATTCTGCGGTTGGGCGATCAGACGGAGGTGACGGTGCTCCAGAGTGATGTGCGTACAGAACAATCCCTCCTTGCGGTGCGGTTGTCGGCCGGGCAACTCTGGGTTTCGACGCCCGCAATGCCGGCGTTTACGGGTGCAGTACTGCGCACAGTTGAGACGGCGAGTGACATCGTCTTCGAAATTCCCAAGGGCACCGACGCCGTCATTGGTCTGCGTTCCGCCACGGTGTATGCGGCTTCTGGCTTGGGCATGAAACTCGATATTCCCAAGGCAGTGCTTCCGGTGATCGTGGGCGAGGGCCAGCAGTTCGCACTCCCTGAGAATTACAATCCCGATACAGACCTCTACCAGTATCGCTCGGTCATTGGTTCACTTTCCTCTCTGCCGGTACTCGTACAGGAAGGCCGGTCGCTCTATCTCTCGAAGAAGCCGAAAGTTTCCTCTTCTTCTGGATCTGCCATGTCAGTGGGAGAGGGCATAGAGCTGACAGTCTCAAACCCCGCGAACAACATCACGATACAAACGGGAACTGTGGAGGTGAAGGGTATGGTGGGGAGCAAGGTGTCGACTGTGCGTGTGAATGGCTATCAGGCCAATCTGGCGGCAGACAGGACATTCTCGATAGAGCTCTCGTTGCCTGAAGAAAATTCTGTCTCTGTGACGATTGAGGCGCTCGATACACAGGGCACCGTGCTCGAAACGGTGGTGCGCCAGATTGCGCGCAATTTGGAACCTCCGGCATCGCCGACGATCACCGATCCAGCGAAGAACGGACAGACGTACCGCACGCAGCGCACGGAGCTGGAGATTTCTGGTTCTGCACCTCAGGGAACAGCCGGCATCATCGTGAACGACTATCGCCTGCAACTCTTCAAGCCCGGTGATACCACATGGACATACCTGGCCTCGACAAAGCTCGACAATTACAAGGACGGGGAGAACGTCTTCACGGCCACTGCCATCAATGATGCAGGGATGAAGAGCGAGCCGGTCACACTGAAGATTATTCTGGGAGGCGAGGAAGAAGGGGTGATCGATGCAGGCTCTGCATCGAGTGTCTCTGCCGAATTCACCTCAGAGGAAGATCTGCCGAAGAATGCTCCGCTCAAGCCCGGAACAGTACAGGTGACAGGACCGATCGCCGGCACGCAGTACACCTCCACGGGAAGCGCCTTCTTGATCGAAGGTACTAATCCTCCCGAAACGGACAGCGTGTGGGTGAACGGATACCGGTTGCGCCTGTACACACCTGGCAAGACGTTCTGGAACTACATTGCCGATCCCGCGCTCGGTACGCTGAATCGAGGTGTGCATACCTATAGTATCAATGCGCGCAATGCCAAGGGCGAGTTGCTCGATTCGATCACCTACACGGTCACTTACTGATCCTTGGGGAGCGTAAGAGATAGCGTGCGCAGCGTTTTTTTGAAGGGAGCGGGCAGCGGAGCGACGACCTTTTGTTTTTTTGCTGCGGGTGAATGAAACGAGAGCTCCCACGCGTGCAGGCAGAGTTGGTCTGCAGTGCGATTCTGGGATCCGTATGTGGTATCACCAAGGACCGGATGGCCGATGGCGCTTAAGTGCACGCGGATCTGGTGGGTGCGCCCGGTGTGCAGGTCGCACTGAAGGAGGGCAGTGGATTTTCCTGCAGAGAGGAGGTGGTACGTGGTCTGCGCGCTGCGTGATTGCGAGGCGCCCATGATCGCCATCTTTGTGCGGTTTGCGAGGGAGCGACCGATGGGAGCATCGATGTGGGCTTCTCTGTCTGAGGGCACTCCCTCGACAATGGCGAGGTAGGATTTCTGTACCGTGCGATCCTTGAACTGCTTCTGCAGTGCGGCGTGTGCCTGAGGCGTCTTGGCGATCAGCAGGCAGCCGGTAGTTTCGCGATCGAGGCGGTGAGCCAGTACTGTTGCAGCAGAAAAGGGGATGAGCTTCTTTTTAAAGAGGAAGGCGATGCCGTGCAGAATCGTCGGTTCGTCCTTCTTCAAGCCCGGTGCGGGGTGAACGGCAATGTCCGCGGGCTTATCAATCACCAGGCAGGCATCGTCTTCGTACAGGACTTTCAATTTAAGATCCACGGGAGTGATGTGACTCTCAGAGGCAGGCTCTCCGTTGTCCGTTACGGTCACCCAGTCTCCGGGTTGGACGATGCAGGCTGGCTTGCGAGCAATCCTGCCGTTTACGAGTACGCCACCTGCGCGGATCAATACACCCGCCTTCACGCGGCTCAAACCCTCGTTTGCAGCGGCAAGGCTCACATCCAGACGTGTACGGGAGGGGACGAGGAATTCCATGCTGACCAGTGTACCTGATGATGGCTATTCCTCGTTGAATCGGGCTGGTATCCTTCTGCATATGAGCAATCACGATGAGCTACTCACTCGCGCTGTCGAAACGGTGGTGCCCCGCGATCTCGCTGAGAAGAAGTTGAAGAGTGGTAAACCGATCCGTCTCTATCTCGGCATCGACCCTACAGGCAATAAGCTGCACATCGGGCACTCGGTTCCCCTGCGCAAGCTCAAAGCGTTTCAGGAGGCAGGGCACGAAGTGATCTTTCTCATAGGCAGCTTCACGGCCACGATCGGCGATCCGTCGGGACGCGATCAGTTGCGTGAGCCGCTCACACTCGCGAAGGTTGAAGAGAACTTTCAGACGTACAAGAAGCAGGCCGCAAAGATCCTCGATTTCTCGAAAGTAAAGATTGTCTACAACCACGAGTGGTTGGGTACGCTGAAATTTGATGAGATCGTAAAACTCGCGAGTCATGTCACCGTGCAGCAGATGCTGGACCGCGAAATGTTCCAGCGCCGCATTATGGAGGGCAAGCCCATCGGCGTGCACGAGTTTCTCTACCCGCTCATGCAGGGGTATGACTCGGTCATGCTGGATGTGGATTGCGAGCTGGGGGGCAATGACCAGCTGTTCAACATGCTCTGCGGCAGGACGTTGCAGGCGGCCTACGGCAAGCGCGAGAAGTTCATACTCACCACCAAGCTGATCGAGGGAACAGACGGGCGCAAGATGAGCAAGACCTACGATAACTGCGTGTATTTGGAGGATGAACCCAGCGACATGTTCGGCAAGGTGATGAGTGTGAACGATGACCTGATGGCCACGTACTTCGAGTGTTGCACTGATGTTGCTTTAGACGAGGTGAAAAAGATTCTTAAAGGTAGCCCGCGTGATGCCAAGGCACGTCTGGCGCGGGAGATCACCACGCTCTACCACGGTGCGGATACCGCAACAAAAGCAGAACAAGCCTTCAATCGTGTCTTTAAAGACAAGGGCCTGCCGGAGGATATGCCGGAAGTGAAGGTGAAGAAGGGAACGCTCCTCGTTGATGTGCTCGTGTCATCCAAGCTCGTGACCAGTAAGTCCGAGGCCCGTCGCGTGATCGAACAGGGAGGCGTAAAGCTGAACAAAAAAGTTGTTCAATCAATTGAAGCAACGGTGGAGGAGGGGATCGTGCAAGTGGGGAAGAGGAAGTTTGCAAAGATCATCATCTGAAAAAATCGGGGAGCGGACTGAGCCAGCCCCCTTTCGTCTCGCTCTATCGAGCGGTAGACGCCGGGCAGGCGTCGTTCGTGCCATGTAGGCACCACTGAAGCGGGAAGAATCCCGTGACGTGAGCGACTGTGTTAGCCGCGGTCTGCGTCCTTCAGATGCATGGTTCCTCCTGCAAAATGAAAGAGACGATGCCTAAGAATTGGCTTACAGATGCCAAAAGTCAATAATAAGAATCCCTTGCTCTGGAAAGTGCAGAATTCTAGACTTTACGGCAATGGCCGTTGGTTCAGCATCAGAGACCGGAGAGGCCACACGAGACACCCCACGTGTATCGGATGTCGGTACCGCAACGCCTGAGGCACAGTTAGATCAACTGGCGGAGGATTGCCCAGCAGCGGTGGCTCTGCGAATTGCTTTAGCAGAGGCAGCCCAGAGAAAACTGATGGGTTCTGCACTTCTCGGTCAGTGCATGGCCTTCATCGATCAGGCGGAGCAGCGAGAGATTGCTGCTGAAAAGGATGGTGATGACGGAACTCCCTATTAAAAATAACCACTAGGTGACGCAAGGCCACCTAGCGGCCTCCAATCCCGCACCACGGTAAAACGATAAGAATAAAGTGGGATTGAAGACGTAAAACATAATCTTTTCCATTATTCGTGACAATCGGATGGCAACGTTTCTCTGCCTAGAGCATGCACATCAAAAACGGTGTGTGTTGTGGAACGAGCACGCTCAAGGCAACGGCCACACTCACCACGATGAGAGTGGAGAGCAGGAGGGCGAGGCCGACGGAGCGTGTATCGTGAGACATTGGATAGAGGAGTGACACTGGGTATAACGCTAGAGAAAGGGCTACCGTTACACAGAAAGAACACATTATGAGATCTTGGCGGTCACGCGGCACCCCAGCTGCTGCAGATTAAGCAGCGCAGAACGAACGGCGGGCTGCCCGCGCACGGAGGGCAGAACGATGTGCAGATCACCGCGTTCAGGACAGGCCGAAACCCACTGTAAAACACCCGAAAGTGACGATTGGGGCGACTGGGAACAGTCGATACGCACGACCGAAAGGGGCGAAGTTGGCCTCTGGTTGAGCATCTCACTGTGCATGGCCTTAGTGTACACTCGTACACCCCTTGGATGCAAGTGTTTTGATCCCAAACCGTGTTCGATCTCGCAATGTTCGCATCATCATCAAAAAAAATCACAGTGTTGCTCGAGGAGTCTCAAGCCAAAAATCAAACGCACTCACGTGGAATACTACAATGTCGAGCGCGTCAGACGTGACTCTTTCCGTTCACGCTTTTCACGGAGTTCGCGACCGCATCGGTGACGCCCTCTTCGAAAACTGAAGGGATGATCTTCTCTGCAGTTGGAGAGGGAACGAGACGAGCGAGCGCTTCGGCGGCAGCGACCATCATACCGGGGGTGATACGACGGATGCGCGCCTCGAGTGCACCTTTAAAAATCCCCGGAAAGACCAAGACGTTATTGAGCTGATTGGGGAAGTCGCTCCTGCCTGTAGCCACGACTGCGGCTCCTGCGGCCCTCGCCGCATCGGGCATGATCTCAGGATCAGGATTCGCCAGGGCGAAGATGATAGGTTTCTCGGCCATCTGGGCAATCATTTCAGGTTTGAGGATGTCGGGTTTGCTCACACCCACGAAAGCATCGGCCCCTTTGAGAGCATCGAAGAGCATGCAGCAGACATCACTCTTATTGGTGAACGTGGCGAGCAAATTCTTAAGCCACCCCATATCTTCACGGTGGGGCGTGACGACTCCCTTCGAATCGGTGACGATGATATCGGCTACTCCATACGAGTGGAGCAGACGCACAATGGCCGATCCTGCTGCCCCTGCACCCGAAACCACGATCTTCATCTTCGCCATCTCTTTACCGACGACTTTCGCCGCGTTGAGCAACCCTGCCAATACGACGGTTGCCGTGCCATGCTGATCATCGTGAAAGACGGGAATATCGAGTGCGGTCGAGAGCCGTTGTTCGATTTCGATGCAGCGCGGTGCAGAGATGTCCTCGAGGTTGATACCGCCGAAGACCGGTGCGATAGCCGTGATGGTTTTGATGATCTCTTCCACATTCTGTGTATCGAGCGCAATGGGGAAGGCATCAATCCCCGCGAACTCCTTGAAGAGCGCACACTTGCCTTCCATGACGGGAAGAGAAGCTGCAGCACCGATGTTACCCAGACCCAGTACTGCCGAGCCGTCGGTAATGACAGCTACAGTGTGCGACTTGATGGTGTAGCGCCACACGTCTTCAGGATTCTTGGCGATGTCGCGACAGGGAGCGGCTACACCGGGGGTGTAGGCAATCGAGAGATCCTCTGTGGTTTTGAGAGGCATGGTCGTCTCGATGCGTAACTTTCCTTTGTGTTCTGCGTGGGCTTTGCGTGCCGCGTCGTCGAAATTCATGGAGAGAGTAAGTGAAGGGACTGCGAGTATACAGGATGCGTCTTCGGCTGCCCGAAGGGATGAACGAAAGAATGTCAGCTTCGCTCGACATCACTGTTTCGCGCTCTATACTGCGCCAGTCGGTGTTTGGAATTGGTCCTTGGCAACACAGAAAGGAGTGACTTGTCATGAGAACGCTTGCCCTAGGCTCGGAAGAGCTCGGGGCAGCACTGAGAGTTCGCACCAAGAATCGCGTCACGGAAGTGCTGTCTGGCTCAGAGTGTTCATGGTATCCCAAGGGACTCACATTCCCATTGGGAACCGACCGCAACGATCGTCCGCGTCACATCTGTGAAGAAGAACGAACGATCACCGGTCTCGCACTGGTCTTCCCCGTCATCTTCTTTGACGTTGGAAAATCCTGTAACCGAGGCCCCGATTCGATCTTCTCTCCGTACTGGATCAAGTGGATGGCCATCCACGACTGGATGCTGCCGCCTGATCACAGGGTGTGGAGAATCGCGACCGTCATGGAGGCGATAAGCGCTCTGGCGCAAACCCTCGAAGTCGGCAGCCTCCGTTGCGATGATGCCGACTCGTGGTTCGAACCGTCAGGTCAGGTCTACATCCGGAACAACCGCGTCGTCTTCTCGACGAATGGAAGCTCCGCTTTCCACCACCTGATGTACGTGCAGAGGGCATTGTGTCCTTACCCTCCCACGGAGTTGCAACGTTTCTAACACGGAAAAAGCCTCGGACGAAAACCGACACCGCACATCGCACCGTTTTTCAGGAAACTGAGAGACGGTGCTTTTTCATGGCGAAGAACAGCAGCAGATTCACGAGTGCAAGCGCGAGCATGCCGGCCAGCCCCGTGCCGCCCACGGTAAGATCACTGCCACCGCGCACGTAGAGCAGCGCCAAGCCCATAGTGCCGTTGAGCGTGCCGTGGAAGATGGCAGCAGCAATGACGGATTTGGCACGCAGCGTGATCACGTTCATGAGTGGGGTTAAGAGAATCGTCCAGAGTGTCATCATGAAGACGCCTGTAATCGGATGTTGGGGATAGTTGTGACCGAGCAGGATCAAAGGCGCATGCCACAGGCCCCAGATCGTTCCAATAATCAGTGAGCACCGCCAGAAACCGAGAGGGAGCAAACTCTTGAGCAGTAATCCCCGCCAACCGGCTTCTTCACCGAAGGCTGCAAGTGCATTGACGGTGATGCCCGCGAGCATGCCGCCAACGAGACCGAGGAACAGAGGCATGTAGGGAGCAGCGGCGAGTTGTAGGCGCAGAGCATCGATCTGCTCTAAGGTGAGGCTTGCACCAAAACGGGCGAACATACCTTCCATGCCCGCATCAAAGACAATGCCGGGCAGCAGCAGGCTGATTGCGAGCGTGAGCAGTGCAAGGATCGGCGGAACCACCCATGCAATGAGCCACCAGCGATTGAACCGAAACGCGAGACCGATTGCGGGTGCAATCGGCTCGTGAAAGACAAAGGTAAGCAAACCGATTGTGGTGAGAAGCGGCAGGAACATGTAGGTCACCGCCACGACGAGAGCGCCGGGCATCTGCCATTGCCCGCCAAAGACAAAATAGAGCAAGATGAAAAGATAACTCACGATGAACAGCGTGAGCGTGAATGTTCGGGCGCGACGGAGGGGGGTGACAGAAATCATAGCCATACTCTAGCAGAGTATCCTTTGGCTTACCGTAGCGAAAAATCACGCTGTTTTCAGCGTGCAGCAACAGGGCTAGAATTTGGATGTTTCTTCCCCCTATCCGCTATGCCCAAGAAATCTCGTACCAAGAAGAAGGCCAAGAAGGCTCGCCCGGCGAAGCACGCTGCGCGAAGTCGGGTGAAGAAAGTGAAAACAGTGAGGAAGGTGAAGAAGACGAAGAAGGCGACGAAGCGCAAGCCTGTTCGCCGCGCCAAGAAGGTCGTGAAGAAGACGAAGAAGCCCAAGAAGGTGAAGAAAGCGAAGGCGAAGACCGCCAAGAAGGTCACGGCTGCCAAGAAGAAAATGGTGAAGAAGATTACCGAGAAGGTGATCGGCAAGGTCATTCACTACTACGACCGCATTGGTGTGGCTGTGATTGCTGTGCAGTCGCCCATTCGCCTGGGTGACACGATTCGCCTACGCCACGGTAAACATGAGTTCATGCAGACAGTTCATTCGCTGCAGAAGAATCACACGCCTATCGCTGCGGCCGCCAAGGGACAGGAAGTCGGCATGAAGGTGAGTGAGGTAGCCTCAGAAGGAACGCTCATCCTTCCGGTGTAATTTTCGTCATGCAATGTCGATCCACACGTGACGGCCGTGAACCCATTGCGCGTGCGCTGGGGCAGACCTTCGCCACGCTGCAGCACCTGACGGATTTGGGGTTCGCGTGGGGCAGTCGAAAATTGAAGCAGGCGGGAGGTGGCGCAGAGTCATCACCTGTGCAGAAAGGCGTGCTGTCTCTACTCAAGCGTCTCGGAAAACGATTGGCGCGGTTTGTGGGGACGATGGGGGATTCGTATTATGAGTGGTATGAGAAGTTGAAAGCGCGAAAGCGATCGTAGGATTTTTGCGTTTTGGTTTTTTGTTCTTTCTTTGTCCGACGACAAAGATCTCTTTTTTGTGGGGGACCAGGGAACCTTGTTCGGTTCCCTAGGCCCCCCTTTGCCCCCTTACCCTCCTAACAGTAAACCTCATCAATCTCACAAATACTGTATTGTTCGGTGCTTGTACGTGCTCAACGGACGTGTGTGTTTGTTGTGTGTTGTTCAGGGAAATATTCTCCTCGATAAACGGAGGGGGGGGCGCCACGGGGGGTGAAGGGGAAGGCCCTGAAACAATCGTCTGCCGACGAGACGGTTCCGAATCCCTGTAGGAACCGACGAGGAGGCTCAGGGCCGGGCGGAGTGGGCGTTGACGCGCCAGCGTTTTGGCTCCACCTTTGTCGCGACAAAGGTGGAAGAGAGAAGCAAAAGTTCCACAAGAACGTTTTTGTGTATAATAACTCCCCGGAATGGAACGGGAGATCCCTTTTCTCCGGCAGAAGAAAATTTTCGTCTTCGCACTCTCGGTGCTCCTGTTTTCCATAATCGCAGCCTTTGCGCCGAGCATCGCCCATCCCTTCATGAGCGATGACTATCACGTCTTGAGTGCACTACAGACACTGCCCAAAGATTTCTCGTTCTTCTTTACCGGTAACGGCAAGTACCTGATCCCTGTGACGAAGCTTTTGTGGGTGGGAGAGTGGATGCTTTTTGGCACGCGAGAGACTGGCTATCACCTCACGTCTCTCCTTCTACACATCATCAATACGGCGCTCGTGATCCTCTTCATTACACGCCTGCTCAAATCGAAGTGGACAGGCTTGCTGGCAGGAGCCTTCTTCGCACTCTCGGCTAGTCACTGGCGTACCACCATGTGGATGTCTGCGCAGATGAAGCTGTTTGCGGCGTTCTTTCTGCTGCTTGGCCTCGTCTGCTTTCTCGCATACCTGCGCACCGGCCAAGGTCGCTACCTCGGCTGGACACTGGTGGCGCAGATCGGCATGCCCTTTTCAAGCGCCCTTGGGGTGGAGCTGCCACTCGTTTTAGCCCTGCTCTATCTCTTCGTGCAACGCACCAATGGTAAACGTGTCCGCGTGCCGCAGAAGTGTGTCTGGAAGAGTCTTGGTGTGCTGCTGGCACTGGCCCTCGTTTATGTCGTGCTGCAGCGCCTGCTCTACACGCATGCCAATGCGTACCTCCTCAGTTCTGGAGGAATTGTGCAGGCCTTTGCACACCTCCCACAGGCTGTGCGCTGGCTCGCTGCAGGGCTCTTCGAGGGCCTGATGCGCTCGTCAACAGGCATCTTCATCGGAGCGCTGCCCTCCATCTTCACGCTCCATGCCGCAGCCGTTCCGTTCGGCATCCGCCTGCTGCCTCTCGGCCTCCTCCTCATTCTGCTGTTCCTTCCGAAGCGTCGTCACTGGGGGTTGCCGGCACTGCTCTTTGCCGCGTGGACACTGCTGCTCTACGTGCCACCTGTCCTGCCTGACCTCTCGCAGGGATTCATCGA
>CAYOLJ010000030.1:0-11573 GCA_964404805.1 uncultured Candidatus Peribacteria bacterium | reverse complement strand
TGACCGCAGCGTCTCAGAGAGTTTCTGCTCAGAGAGGACAACGCCAAGAATCGCATTGAGCTCATCGATGGTTCCCAGTGCATGAATCCTCAAGGCGGATTTCGGCACGCGCTCGCCCTGGAGGAGCCCGGTCATTCCATCATCGCCCGTGCCAGTGGAAATAGTCGGCCTCTTCATAGCGGACTATCAGTGTACCTCATCCTTTTCTTCCTCTCACCATCACCATTTCCTCAAACTGAAGCGGCTTGCATCAGCCCTTCGACTTTCGCGTGCTCCCGCTTTACTTCCTCCTCCGTGAGGGTGCGATCGGGGGCACGGTACGTACAGCGCACTGTAAGGTTGTACTGCCCCTTCGCCAGTTTGGCACCTTCGAAGAGATCAACGACCGAAACATCTACGAGAAGCGGAGAGCTCTTGCGTACGCGTGCAATGAAATCGGCAGTCTTCTTCGACGAATCCAACGTCACCGTCAGATCATAGGTAACAGAAGGATACTGCGAGAGTTCCGTGTACACGGCGGAATTTATAGGAAGAGCAAGAAGGCTCGTAAAATCGAGGAGCACAGTTGCTGCACGACCCGGAAGATCGAAGGCTGTCGCAACAGAGGGATGTAGCTCACAGATGAGCCCGACAGCTTTACCTTCGATGAGCAAATCTGCACTGCGCCCTGGATGCCCAAATGGCGGAATATTTTTGGATTCTCGAATCTCCGCTTTCATTCCGTTGCCCGTGAACGCATCCATTACCAGCTGTTTGATGGCAAGAAATGGCGTGACCGCAAGCGGCAGTCCCCTGCGCTCCACCATCAAAATGCCGCACTCCAGCCACTCCCCTTCACGTTCGCTAAAGACATGAGAACAGGTGAACGTACGCACGGCGTCTCCGACGAACAACAGGTTCTTCGAAGCGTGTTCAAGTAGCCGCGGTAGCGTAGAAGTCTGCAGTACGCTGAGCTCCTCGCCGAGAGCATTGAGTACCGGTACAGCATTCGCAGCATCGAGACGACATTTCTTCAGGAGCGACGGCCCCACGAGCGAGAGAGGTACGACTTCGGTGAAACGCTCTTCTTTCAGATATTCACGAAAGGCATGCACGCGCTGTTCACGTGGAGGAAGACAAACAGACGCCTGTGGGAGCACGGGAGCAATACGATCGTAACCGACAATGCGGCCGACCTCCTCGGCGATATCGTGCGGACCCGTAACGTCTTTGATGCGCCAGAGCGGGGGCGTAACCGTACCACGCCCGACTGTGAATCCTAGATCTGTAAGAATCTTTTTCGTCGTCTTCTCGGATATTTCTGTGCCGAGCAGACGGGATGCGTTTTTGGCAGAGAAACGAATCGGCTTGGGGGAACCATCTGTTCCCCATGATTGTAATTTGGAAGTAATCGCGACTCCCGGTGCCAACGAAAGAAAGAGCTCCAGAGCGCGCATCAAGCCTGCCTGCGCCACCGATGGTGGTACACCCTTCTCATAGATCGTGGCAGCTTCGGTGCGATGCCCGGTCGCGATCACTGCATTGCGAATCGCAACAGGATCTACCACAGGACTGTGCAGATAGATCTCACGCGTCTTGTCGGTCATAGAGCTGCGGAGCCCCCCCATGATCCCCATGAGATCGAAGATGCCCTCATCATCGCTCATAACTACGGCACCCGCGGGAAGCACACGCTGTTTGTCGTCGAGAGTCGTAATCTTCTCACCTTCCTTGGCGGATCGAATGTGCACCTCTCCCTTTAGATCTTCACGATCGAAACTATGGAGCGGCATTCCCAGTTCCATCGTGATGTAGTTCGTAATATCGATCGGCAAATTGAGCGGCCGAAATCCCGTGGCAAGGAGGCGGCGCTTCATCCAGTCCGGCGTCTCGCCGAGGCCGGAGACTCGAAGTGTGCACCCGCAGTACCGCGGAACGAGCTTCTTCTGTTCCAAAACAACCTTAAGAGAAAGGGGGGTCTTTGGAAAAACCGGTTGCTTCACTTTTTTCTCTTTCTTCCAGCTCGCCAACCCGAGTGCTACGCACTCTCGGGCAAAGCCGAATTGCGAAAAGAGGTCAGGTCGATTGGTGATGGCATGATTATCGATATGCAACACTGCACCAGTGAGGCCCAGATACGTTCGAAGAGGTTTACCCACGCCGTCATCGCCATCTCCCAGATCGATAATCTCGTGACCCGTGGCCTCAGGGAACAATTGTTCTAGTTGGAGTTCCTCCGCTGCACAAATCATGCCTTCACTCTCTTCGCCGCGTATTTTGGTCTTCTCAAGCATCATCATTCCTTCGCCATGCCACTTCACTCGGGCTCCCACATGTGCGAATGCCACACGCATCCCCTCACGTAAATTCGTACCACCGCAAACCACGTACTTCTTACCCTGATCAGTCTGAACATCGCAGAGCGAGAGCCGATCGGCATTCGGATGCTTCTTGAGAGAAAGAATCTTTCCGACACAGCAGTCTTTCAGTTGTGCTCCCTGCTCCTCGACTTCTTCCACCTCGCCCGTGGCAGCCGTGAGACGATCCGCGATCACACGCGGGTCTTTCTCTTTCCACGTGATGAAATCCGAAAGCCATTCAATCGATACTTTCATAGGCCAAGCATACCGCAAGACATGCCCAACCTGTAAAGAAACACTTAACGACAGTTAAGCGGTCAGCAAGCTAGAATTGTCAATGGAATGCAACATTGCTACGCTCGTCGTGTTTTCCCCCTTGCCTTATGAAAAACAACTCCTGTTCCGGCGCCTGCGTCGCAGTGAACTGGGTCGTCTGCCTCTTGCTTTTCTTGACCACGATCTCCTCGCTTATGGGCGTGTATCGCGCGCACTTCGGACTCAACGGCATGACATTTGGTAGTACCAATAGCTCTCTCGCGGTTTTGGCCTTTGTGGTTTCACTCACAATGTGGTCGAAGTGGATGTGTCGATGTTTATGCATGAAAGAATAACCAGGAACTCTTCGCCAAACTGGCTTTCTCAGCCCATCTTCCGTTGCTAGAGTACCCGCGCTGGTGGGATGGCCGAGTGGTCTATGGCGCACGCTTGGAAAGCGTGTAACCTCGCAAGAGGTTCCAGGGTTCGAATCCCTGTCCCACCGCCATAGTTGAATTCGAGCCGAAGATATTTTGTCCCGCACACGAGCGCAGCGAGTGGTGCGGGGCATCTCTCTCTTCCTCCCTCTGCCAATGAAACGCCTCACACTCCTTCTCGTCACCGTCTCGTTCCTCACCGCTTGTGGTGCTGCAGTTACACCGACTCTGCCAGACGAGAATCTGGTGGGAGGCGACCTCGACGCACACGGCTGCCTTCCTTCTGCCGGATACCAGTGGTGCGAACCAAAGCAAAAGTGCCTGCGTATGTGGGAAGAGGCGTGTTTTTCCTCCGCGTTTGAAACAATTGCCTGGGAACTCGCTCAGCGTCACGGAGATACACAGGAGCAGATTTCCCTGACAATGGAACAACAAACCGAAAGCCACGCTAGGGCAAGCGTACGTTTTGGATCGGAGGGCGCTTCAGGTGGCATTGTTCTCGCAACGCAGAATAATGGCATTTGGCGCGTTGTTTTTGAGGGGAACGGATCGGTGGACTGCCCTGCTTTAAAGGCAGAAATGTTCCCTGTAGAAATGCTAGTTGGGATTTGTGACTGATCTGCGATACCATAGGTGATATGAAAATCTCCTTCAGCATCCGCATCATTTTTCTTGCGATCATTGTCGCAGGTATTATCGGTCTGGCCCTATGGCTCAAGGCCGCTTCAAATGAAGACTCTTGGCTCTGTGTGAGTGGCCAATGGGTGAAGCACGGTAACCCTTCCACTGCCCAGCCAACCACCCCCTGCTCACGAGCAAATGTCCCCGCAGGAAAGCGTAAAGAAACTGCCCCTTTGGCTCCATCTGATCAACTCACTGCATCATTCGCTGACGATGATTTCTCCTTCTTGTATCCAAACTGGCCCATCATGGATCAGGAACGGGTGCTGGAACCCGAGAGAACGAAGGTGGCCGTGAGTGCTGCTGGCTGCGCAATCGTGCTCACTGCACGCTTGCTTCCTCCAACCGAAAATTTCAGGACAGCTATGGAGCGTCTGTTAAGCGAACAGGTCTCGGAGTCCAGTATTCGCATTCTACAAAAGGATATTACGGAAAGGACGAGCCACATCGAAGGAGAGTTTCAAGTGGAATACCGCAATATCCACACCGATCAATACGGCTTCGTTACGCGTAAGAATCAGTTCTACTCCCTTGTATTTGCAGCAGAACAAGACGCGTTTGATGCAGCCTGCAAGCCGGTCATTGCCGGTACGGTAAAGAGTGTGAAGGTACAGTGAGACGTAGACCTGCTTTACGACAGAGCGTCCGTGCGTTGACTGGGCTCCGTGTACGGAAGGTCGAGTGCTTTGTAGATATCTTCCTCTTCGCGTGAAGCGATGACCTTCTCGCCGGCAAAAAGTCCGTATTCATTGAGCTTCCATCCCCGCTGGTTTGCCCGTTTGCGCAGCGCGATATTGTGTTCTTTGGAGCCGGTGAAATAGACGAGTGCTGCTCCCCACTGATCGCCCCGCACGAAGCGAATATCCACCCGAATGCCAGATTTTAGATCAAAAGAGAGTTTCTTGTCTCCGTGCGCCACGACATTTCGGATAATCGGAAGCTCGGCAATCGCATCGCTGACAGTCTTGGGGTTGGCCGTCACCACGAGTACATCGATGTCACCGACTGTTTCCTTTTCACGACGAAATGACCCTGCAACAGAGCAGCGCTCGACACCTTTCACGCTCTTGAGTCTCTTCAAGAGTGCCGCAACATCATCTTGAACTTCTAAACGAAGAAAGCGCCGCGTGCGCTCTGTGACACGATTGGCATTGGTGAGGATTTTCTCCTGCATCGTTTTAGAAAAACCTGGAAGTCCGTCGAGCTTCCCTGTCTCCGCAGCGTTGATGAGATCGGCCACGGTTTGAATCTTCAGTGTCATCTGCAGCTGCCGCGCACGTTTGGGGCCAAGCCCTTCCACTTCCATCAAGGAAGGAGGAATACCTCCCTGCATACCGAGGAGCTTATCGAGTGTCGCAATGCGCTTGGTCTTCAAATACTCCTGAACTTTCTTGGCAATGCTCTCGCCAATGCCCGGAAGTGCTTCCAGCTCCTTAAGATCCTTGTACGTTGAAACATCGCGCTCAAGTTCATCCAACACTTTGGAAGCACGCCGATATGCCGCGGGCTTGAAGGCGACTCCCTGCTCCTCGAGCAGGGCGGCTATTTGTCGCAGGAGCATGGCAATGCGCTTGTTGTTCTCCATCAAGAGAAAGAATACCACTAAGTAAGAAAGTGATCCGCCGTCCCGGTTTTTTAGGATCCCAGGGGCGTGCGCGGCACGCCCCTGGGGAAAGAGAAAGCTCAAGCCGAAGCCTAAGCTTAAGCCGGTCAGGTCACTCTTCTCCGTTGTCATTGCACTCGGCGCCAGTGGAAATCACGATCGGCACATGGAAGCGCCTCGACACGCCAAGCGCTTTCTCGCGCAGCCCTTCAGCTGCGCCACTGAGCGCGGACGAGAATTGCCCACGCCTGCGGGCCTTCTTCGCCCGTCGAGTATGCGCATTGGCACGATGCTCCAAGAGCTTCGTAGTTACCTCACGGTCGCGGTGGACCCTGCGAGTCCGCAGGCGCCTTTGCTGGCGACTGTAGGGCTTGAAGGACACTTCGATCGGAGGTTCCTTTCCATCAACCGTCTGTTCATCCACGACACCACATTGCAACTCAACCATGTCAGTTACTCCATTAATGGACCTGACAGCCTTCCGAAACATCTGCCCCTCCTCATTCGAGAGGATTGGCACTCCCAAAAGGAAGCAAAGGATGGCCTCTTTTTCTAGAGGCAAGGAAGGCAGATCACCTTCTTAAAAAATGCTGTGAAAGATCAATGACGAGAAATCTGCTTCTGATGTTAAACGATGACCGGAAGCGCAGGTGAGGAACCCACGCCTCCGGTCTGTTCCACACGAGCGTGTGGGGGAGGTGTAGCCCAAACTACACCTCGATCAACTCTCCCGAGGCCTCTTCCTGATCCAGAAATGCATCGGGTGCATCGGGTCGGAAATCGCGCGTAAGCATGGCGCGACCAATGGGCAGCTCTACGCCGCCCTCACCGATGTCAGCAATCCATAAGTCTGAATCGCCGGCATCGTCTTCATCATCCTCAGCGAGAACGACTCGTGGCTTTACCACACCTAGGCGTTTACCGCCCCATCCACCCTGTGGTCCAAGAATGACCATCGAAAGATCCTCCGGGAGATTCCACGACTCCACAGTCTATGTCTCAGATGGCTCCAACCATCTATTAATCCTAGACAAAGATGTAAGAGAAGCGGATTTCTCATCACAGTATCGGTGGTGTGAATGAACGGACGAAGAGCCCTTCGCTCTTTGGGAGGGAAGGGTGCGCTCTGTTTCGTGAGACTATCCACTCACGCGCCCTTCTCTTCCTTCTTGAGGAAGTAAATGGAACACGGACGGAGGACGTACTGCTGCAACATGACGCTAAGTAATGTAAGCATTACATTGCAATCTGTCAAGAATGGCCTGGATAAGCCATTAAGACTCACTCTCATGAACTACGTCCCTTCTTCCCAGCTTGCCAGATACCTTATCTGTTCCGGCGTAAGTGTATCTATAGTGAGCCCCATTGCCGTGAGCTGCAGGGCGGCAATCTCCTGATCAATTTCATCCGGCAATGTAATCACTTCTTTCGGAAGTTTGCCCTTATTCTTTACAAGATATTCGCACGCCAGTGCCTGCCCGCAGAAGCTCAAGCTCATCACCTCGCTTGGGTGCCCCTCAGCAGAAGACAAATTCACCAGTCGCCCCTCTCCGGCCACCAAGACAACCTTGCCCGACTTGAGCATGTACTCATCGAGGTAGTGTCGCACGCGACGCTTGCGCTTGGCCGACTGTTCGAGGGCAGCCACATCTATTTCGTTATCGAAATGTCCGGAGTTCGCCAGCACCACCCCATTCTTCATGTGTTCAATGTGCTCCATACGGATAACATGGATATCCCCCGTCACGGTGATGAAGACATCGCCGAGCGGCGCAGCCTTCTGCATAGGCATCACCCGGAACCCATCCATGGCTGCCTGCAATGCCGGGACCGTTGCCACTTCGGTGACAATCACATTGGATCCGAGTGCACGTGCGCGAAGTGCCACGCCCTTACCGCAACTGCCGTAACCAACCACAACCACTGTCTTGCCGGCGTAGAGAAGATTTGTTGAGCGCAAAATGCCATCGAGTGTTGATTGGCCAGTGCCATAGTAGTTATCGAAGAGGTGTTTAGTCTTATTATCGTTTACCGCAATGACCGGCATCTTCAGGGCACCTGCGGCGGTCATGGCACGCAGACGATTCACGCCGGTCGTCGTCTCTTCGCAGCCACCGATGACCTTTTCGAGCAGGTGCGGATACTCCTTGTGAATGAGAGAGATGAGATCGCAGCCATCATCGATAGTGAGATCCGGCTCGGCCTCGAGGACCGCATTGAGAAATTTGTAGTAGTCCTCATTGCTCTCGCCCTTGTAGGCCCATACGAGCACACCTTCTTCCGCAAGCGCAGCGGCGATATCGTCCTGCGTGCTGAGAGGGTTGCACCCCGTAATGGCGACCTTGGCACCACCCGCAATGAACGTACGCACAAGCACACCGGTTTCTTTGGTGACGTGCAACGCCATACCAATGGTGAGCCCCTTAAAAGGCTGTGATTGTTTAAATCGCTCGCGCACGGTGAGAAGTGCAGACATATTGCGCTCGGCAATTTCCAGATTCATGAGCCCCTGCGGGGCCAAAGAGGGATCTTTAACGTGTGACATGGCCAAAGAGTATCAGCCAAGAAGCATTTGGAGAAGGCAGGAAGTCGGCTTTAGAAAATGTACCAGATTATTGGCTACGGCAAGAACGACGTTAGATTGGCTCCTTATGGAACATATCCGACTCGAAAATCCAGAAACCAAGGATAGCTGAAAAAGGGACTGCATACCGTCGTATGCAATCCCCGGAATCCCCTATTGGAACGAAGGACCCGGAACACTAGGTAACATCGAATTGAGCGAGAGGCTCGCTCCGCGAGGCATGGAGAAGCCGACCCAGATCATCAATAGACACCTTATTATCCGGAAGACTGAAGAACTCGACAAAACACTGACGGAGAAAGAGATGGTGCGGCCGCTTTTTGAAACGCCGCGTATTACGTTCGATCCGTTCACACCACAGCTGGAAACGTTCCGGCATGGGAAGCGGGGGATACTCCCGCTCCTTCCTGTCGATCGAGCAGGTAAATGGGTTCATGCGAACCTCCTTTCTGGTACTAAGATCGTTCCAACGGGGGGAGCTGAGGACCTAAATCCGCAGATCGCCCTTTTGAGGGGAAAATGTGAATGAACAAAAAAGCGCCCCTTCTTCGGAGGCGTGAGCGTCATCGTCTGACAATCGTTTTTTAGCTCAGCGGCCTCCGCGACGTCTTACGGACGACGAGAGTGACAGCCGAGAGCAACAAGATGTTGAGCATGTGACAACTCTTCAAACGCAACAACCTGCCGTTTGTTACAGTCTCCAAGCCGAAATATGCATACATCTACTTCGGCAACGGATTTCCAAATGCCCGTTCCGCCCGCGCCCATATCTCCTCCCGATCCAATTGATCGAGGAGTGTGCCCTCCTGCTCCACCACTTTCGATCCCATGGCCGCACCAAGCTTGCAGGCAGTTTCTGCATCCCACCCGCGCGCGAGCCCGAAGAGGAAGCCGCCACGGAACGCATCACCCGCTCCCGTGGGATCAACGACCCGATCAGACGTGCAGGATGGCAGGGCTTTGAATCCTTCTTTTGAAAAAAGTGTGACCCCTTTCTCCCCGTGCGTGACGATGACGAGCGGCGTTAGGTTCAGGACTGTTTCTTCGTTCACCTTCAAGGCGTCCTTCAGTAGGCCCCACTCGTAATCATTCACAATTACGCCGGCACTCATTTTCGTGAGACGCTTGAGTTCATCGGCACTGAACGCGATGATTTGTTGGCCCGGATCGAAAAATACCGGCACTTTTTGCTGCTCGCACCAGAGTACTGCCGTTGTCATCTGTCGTGTATCGCGCGGGCTGACGATGGCGTACTGAAGGTCGTCCCGTTCATCTGCAAGCTCCGGCCATATACCCACAACATCCGCACCGGGATGGAAAAAGGCAATCTGACGCTCACTCTGATCGGTACCAATGATCGCTGTCGCAGTGACATGGTCCTTGCATTCTTCAATGTACGTCACATCGATTCCACGTTCAGAGAGTAGCGCCTTGTATGCTCCTCCATCGGAACCGACGGTGCCCACGATCAATGGTTCACCACCGAGCAGCCGAAGATTCCATGCAATATTGGCCGCGGTTCCTCCGTGATGACGGGCAAAATGTGGAGAGAAAAACGAGAGCGAAAGATTCTGCAGAGACTTGGGATCAATGGCATCGGCAAAGGACCCCTCGTAGCCGAGGAGGATGTCGTACGCGATGGAGCCGGTAATCAGGACTTTTTTCATTCCTTGAGTAGTGTGCCTGTGAAGGATCGGCCAGGGAAGGGATTTGGGATTGGTATATTGGGGATTAGGAACGAGAACACTCCTCTTTTTGAGGTGCCCTAATATTCCAATTTCTCATCCCTAATCCCTCGCGTAATTCGCTGACAACTCTCACCCACCCCGCTACACTCACTCCATGAAAATTTCCGTCGTCGGTACCGGCTATGTCGGCCTCGTTTCCGCAGCCTGCTTTGCAGAGTTAGGACATGATGTGATCGGTGTAGACATCGACGAAGCGAAGGTAAAGAAGCTGAAAGCGGGCGAGAGCCCCATCTATGAACCGGGCTTAGAAGAGCTGCTCGTACGCAACTTAGAAAGCGGTCGCCTCTCGTTCACCACGCAGCTCGCCGAGGCATTGCCCGAGTGCCAGGTACTCTTCTGTGCTGTGGCCACTCCTCCAAATGAGGATCACACTGCCGACTTGCGCGCAGTGTTCAGTGTCTGCGATGCCGTGGCAGAGCATACCGATCATGATCTGGTCTTCGTAAACAAATCCACGGTTCCCGTGGGTACAGGGCACGAGTGTGAGACACGCATCGCTTCGATCATCACCAAGCGCAAGAAGAAGTTTCACATTCCTGTCATCTCGAATCCCGAATTCCTGCGCGAGGGATCTGCTGTAGGTGACACTCTCCGTCCTGACCGCATCATTATAGGCATCAATGGCGACGAGAAGGCACGTGAACTTATGGAGGAGCTTTACCAGCCACTCGTACGCACCGAGCGACCACTTGTATTTATGAGTCGTGAAAGTGCAGAGATCGTGAAGTACGCGAGTAATGCATTCCTTGCAACGAAGATCAGTTTCATCAATATGCTTTCGGAGCTCTGTGAAGCGAGTGGCGGGAGCATCCGCGATATCGCCAAAGGTATCGGGCTGGATGAGCGCATCGGGCCACGGTTTCTGCATGCCGGAATCGGCTACGGGGGCAGTTGTTTCCCTAAAGATGTAAAGGCGCTGCTCGCCATCGGTAAGAAGCTCGATTTGTCCCTCCCTATTATCAAAGCCACGCAGGATATCAACACACATCAGCGCGAGCGCTTCTTTCAAAAACTCCTCAACGCCATCCCCGAAAACGCCTCGGTGGGAATTTGGGGGCTCTCGTTCAAGCCCAACACCGACGACATGCGCGAGTCACCGAGTCTCGATTTAATCCCCATGCTGCTCAAGATGAACCACGTCGTGCGCGCCTTCGATCCTGTAGCCATGGAGAATGCGAAAAAAGTCCTGCCGAAGGGGGTGGTCTACGTAGGCTCCCCGTTGGAAGCAGCCAAAGATGCTGATGCCGTCATCCTGCTCACGGAATGGGATGTCTTCCGTGGCGTAGACCTAAAAGATCTAAAGGCAGCCATGCGCGGCCGCGATCTTTTCGACGGACGCAATGTGTACGACCCTGAGGAGGTTCGCGAGGCTGGATTTAGCTATCACGGAATCGGCTTGAAATAGTAGAAAAAGAAACTCCCAACGGATGACATCGTGCACCTTCACGAGCTACACTCCTTGTGATGAAAGTGCTTCTCACTGGTTCTGCCGGCTTCATCGGATTCCACGTCGCTCAAGTGCTGCTTGCGCGTGGCGATGAAGTGATTGGTCTCGATAACTTCAACCCCTACTACGATCCCAAGCTCAAGGAGAATCGGACCGCGCAGCTCGTCGGGGATAAGAAATTCACCCTCATCCGCGGTGACATCTGTGATCGTGCCACTGTCACCAAGGCCATGAAGGGTTGTGACCGCGTGTGCCACCTGGCTGCCCTGGCCGGCGTGCGTTACGCCTTCGATCATCCTGATGAGTACATCGATACCAATATCCGTGGGTTCTTCAATGTGCTTGAAGAGGTGCGATTGCAGAAGATTCCCGGCCTCATCTATGCCTCAAGTAGCTCTGTGTACGGCGGCAATACCAAAATGCCCCTTGCCGAGACGGATCGAACCGATAATCAGCTGTCGCTCTATGGCATGAACAAA
>CAYOLJ010000029.1:0-12587 GCA_964404805.1 uncultured Candidatus Peribacteria bacterium | reverse complement strand
GCCATGGGCCGCTCGATGTCAGCCTGCTGTCCGTAGACAGTTTGACCCGAAGCGAGATCGACAACGATCACTCCCGAAGCAGACAAACGTCGCTCAATCGAAACGCGTTCCGCAGGCGGAGCAATGGACACTCCCACAAGGGAGGCAAGTGGTGGTGAAGGAGGTGGGATGTCTGCCGTCACAGGGAACAACCCCAAGAGGAGCGCAGACAGCACCGAGCTCATGAACATCAGCTTCAGCATAGCCCAATGCGGTAATCACCGGAAGGAGCCGTGAGGATTTTATTGGGAACTTTCGCAGCAAAAATCAAGGCCGGGCTCTGCGAGAAACGATGGACGATTCTGCGTATTCGCCGTGTCGCACTCAGCGGTAGATAACGCGATCAGCGAGCCGCAAATCCACGTACGACTTTGCCTCAGGCAAGCCCACAGACCGCAGGAAGATTCGGTAACGCACGAGTTGCTCCTCGAGGGAACTGCGTACGTCAAACCACAAACTTACTTTGTCGACTGTCAGATGAAATTCCTGCGCGCGAATGAAGGCGACCCGCCGCTGCACTTCCTGCCCAAACTGCGTGCGAAGTGTTTCGATCACCTGCTCCATGCGCGTGAGAAATTCTTGCGAGAGAATCGGTGATCCCGGCTGAGGACGCACACCCCAATCCACAAGATCGACGATCGGTAATGATGCTCCATCGGTGAATCCTGGAGGAACGACTGCAAATGTTCCACGATCGGTGATGAATGTCAGCATCGATCCTGATCCCTGCACGGGGAGATTCTCTTCGCCCGGTGCGAGCACGCGCGCACGGACCACGAGCGGAGCCAGCTCTACGCGTACAAAGAGCTGTGAGGGATAGCGCTTGTTTACCGCAACGCTGCGAATATCCATGATGCGCTGCTCGAGTAGGCCTCGAATTTCGCGGCTCGAAACCGTGACGAGCGAACGTCCAAAAAGCGAAGAGAGCACCTGCTGCACCTCTTCAATATCCAATCGTGGATCGGTACGTGTGACGCGGATTTCCTCTACTTGTCCGATAGGAGAGAACGCAACGATGCCTGCAGCAAGAAAGGCAAGTGCCACAAGCGTAACAGCGGACCACTGTATGATCGCTCTGCGCCAGCTCACCGCGCTCCTGCGCGTTGAATGCACCCAGCGTCGCCAGCGCACGGCGAGACGACTCTTCAAAGATGAAGCGTGCTTACGCGCCACAAGGCGCTGCGTGCGGCGACTGACAGGACGTACGAACCGCCGGGGTAGCCGGCGGGCAGGACGCAGGGGCATGGCGCCCATTGTAGTCGAACAGCACGAATCGTGCAGTATGCAGCAAAGAGATTCCTTGTTCCTACATACGGCATACTGAATACTGCACCCTGTAATGCGACTAGCAATCATCGCCGACTGGCTCCCCACATTCGGAGGCGCGGAACACGTGATCGCGGAACTTCATGCGCTCTGGCCACAGGCCCCCATCTTCACCACCGTTGCGCGCTACGGTCACCTTGGCCCACTGAACCAGGCGGATATTCGAAGCAGCAAACTGCAACGATGGTACCGCCTACTCGGTCGACACGAAGTATTGTTACCGTGGATGCCGCGCGTCATCGAGAAAATCGATCTGAGGGAATTCGACGTGGTAGTGAGCTCCTCACACGCCATAGCGAAAGGTGTTATTCCTTCATCCTCCACTGTGCACGTGTGCTACTGCCACACACCGATGCGCTACGCGTGGGAAATGGAAGAGGAGTATCTGCGTGACTTTCGGGTGCCACGACTGTTGCGACGTACGATCAAGTGCATGCTCAAACGCATACGGCGCTGGGATCTTGCAACTGCCAAGCGAGTGGATAATTTCATCGCCAACTCCACAACCACACAGGAACGCATCAGCCGTGTGTACGGTCGCGAGAGCGTAGTAATTCCTCCGCCAGTTGATGAGCGATTTTTTGCACAGACCCTCCCCACCAAAGAGGAACGAAAAGGATTTCTCGCCATCGGGCGTCTCGTGCCGTACAAGCGCTTCGACCTGCTCATCGAAGCGGCAAACCAGCTCAGCATTCCACTCACGATTGCCGGAACCGGACGGGACATTGCGCGGCTCAAGGCACTGGCCGGACCCACGGTAGATATGCTCGGCTTCGTGCCCGACGCCGAATTGCCCGCCCTCTACGCGCAGGCACGCGCCCTCCTGCTTCCGCAGATTGAGGATGCCGGCGTGGTGCCACTCGAAGCACAGGCCTGCGGAACACCGGTGGTTGCTCTCAAGCAAGGTGGCGTGCTCGATACCGTGCGCGAAAATGTGACGGGCATTTTCTTCGATGAGCAAACTGTCGCCGCACTGCGTGACGCACTGGAACGATTCGAGCATGCGACATTCGATCACACGGCAATCCGGGAGCATGCCCGACAGTTTTCGAGTAGCCGCTTCAGAGAGAAAATCACACAGGCAGTGCACGATGCCGTTGCACGCCGCACAAAGCGGTCATGAGGGGATTTGCTATACTCCCGTCATGGACCGGCTAAAAGATTCCCACAAAGGCGAAAACGGGAAGGTTGCGGTGATCGGCGGCTCCGCCCAAATTCACGGCGCACCACTCTTTGCGGCACTGGCGGTCGAGGCCAGCGGCGTGGATCTGATGTTTGTGAGTCTGCCCAAATGTCATGCCGAGAGTGCCAAGGCAACCTCCCTCAATTTTCAGGTGCATCCCTTTGAGGGCGATGACCTCGCAGCGAGTGACACGACATCCATCATGGAACTGCTTGCCACGATGGACTGCGCGGTCGTGGGGCCGGGCATTGCCCACGGAAATGCAAAGAGCCTCAAAGCTCTGCTTGCCATCGTAGCGGAATCACCCTGCCGCCTCATCCTCGACGCCACCGCACTCCAGCCAGAAACTCTCGAACTCGTGCGCGGCAAGGCGGCTGTCCTAACGCCGCACCTCGCGGAGCTGGAACGAATGAATCTGACTCCCGCTGATCTCGCCACTCAGGCCAGCAATGCCGGCGCGGTGATTTTTCTGAAAGGTCCCATCGATACCATTGCAGGACCCGACGGATCGGTAACGGAACTCAAAGGCGGCAACGCGGGCTTAACCGTGGGCGGCACAGGCGATGCGCTCGCCGGACTCATCGCGGGACTCATCGCACAGGGAATGGAGCCGCTCGATGCAGCCAAGACAGCAGGGACAATCATGAAGCGCGCGGCAGAGGAACTCTTTGCGGAGTATGGGTATGCTTTTGGTACGCGCAGAGTGATTCGTGAAATTCCAAAACTGCTCAAGGACGTGTAATCATGATGCTTACTCACCGTGCGCAAGAAGGCTCGGGAGGACGGATTGTAAGGTGGGATCTTCACACATGAGCTGTCTTGCTTGCGCGATCTGTTCAGCAACTTCCGTACGAGGCTCGAGGCCGGCCTGTTGGCGAGCAATGTGAAAATCGCCGGAGCGCGAATATCGGTCTACATAATCGTCCAAGCTCCCTGAGCTGCTCCGAAGAAATTGGAGCACTGCATCATCCGCCATTCCATCGAATGCCGCATGCTCACGAAAACCCATATGATCCAACCACGCCAATGCTACTGCGTCAGACTGTGCGGATAATTGCGGACCCCATTTTCTCCAGATGTACGCACCCAACTCCTCGCGAGAGAAACCGTGAAAGGCAAATCTTCCCCAGAACAATCTCGTCTCAAGATCAACCTCGGCATCTGCCGCCTGCTCAGGACAAATTGCATGTGCCAACTTTGAGGTTTTGAGGTGATCGGGAAGTGAATCCCACGATGGCTCTCCTTCGGTAGACATGCATCCAAATTATCCGCATTTTTGGCATATGGCAAAGGAATAACCGAGTTCCTGAAATCCCGTAGAACAAGCCTGTACACTCACAATCGTGGACCAATCTCCCTTCACTATTTTCAAGCCATTTCGTGACCGTCTCGCTGTCGCAATCTGTAACAAGCACGACCCGCAGCCACACGATGTCTGCGGCGTGTTGGATGTGAAAGAAGAGGCGTCAGCCGAGCAGGTGCACGGAGCCAAGACAGTGATCGTGCGCTCTGCGATATCACATGTACCGGGAGCGGACGGACTTATCACGGATCAATCTGGTCTCGCACTCTCGGTGCGATGGGCTGACTGCCAGACGTTTGTCGTGTACGCGCCAGAGAAAAATGTACTCGGAGTACTCCACGCAGGCTGGCGAGGGCTGAATGCCGAAGCAATCCCCACGTTCTTCGCAGCACTGAAAAAGGAGTGGGATATCGAGCCGCAAGACACCTACATTGCCGCCGGACCATCGCTCTGCACACAGTGCGCGCAGTTCAGTGATCCCGCGCGCGAACTCACCACAATTGATCCCATGTTTTTTCACGAGCGTCACGTCGATCTACGCGGTGCGGCAGATGCGCAATTCTTTGCACTTGGTCTTCCGCATGATCATCTCGAACGCTCACCGGAATGCACCAGTTGTACATCGGGAATCTACTGGACGTTTCGCGGAGGCGACCGGGAAGCAGTAAAACGTGGAGGGACGAATGTGTTGGGGTGTGTCCTTTTGGACAGGAATGAAAGGAAATAGAAGAAATAAAGGAATGAAAAGAGACAAGGTCGTGATCGTTCTCCTTTATTTCCTTTGCTTCTTTTGCCTCCTCTGTTTCCTCTCCAAAGAGCTGTCTAGCAATCCACCCCCCTCGTCGCTAGAATTACACCCGTCTGGACGGCACGTCAGAGTCGGTACGTTTCTCCTCAAAATGCTTTCGGGGAGACCTACTCTCTCCCGACCGTGGTCGGGGGATGCGGTCACCCACCTGGTTATCCAGGAGCATAGCGTCCCTGCTCAACGGCCGTTTGGCGTAAGGCATGGAAGGGCCACCTTCAGCCGTCGCCAAGGCTATGGCCGACAAGCCGGTGTCCCTCCCATGAACCTACCCTTCCCTCAATGGTATCGCTCACCGTCCGATCCGGTCATCGGCCGGGCGGGCACCCCGCAGCAAGTGCGGGGTTCGCGATGAATTGTTTCAATTTTGCAAGACCCGCGCTTCGGCATGAATTATTGATGTCGCTTCGAGAAATCACACAAAAAACACATACACAAACCTGGCGCATAGCACACACATGTATCAATCAAGAACAGGGCTAACAGTGGTAGGAGGTTTACTGTTAGGAAGGTAAGGGGGGTGTGGGGGGCTTAGGGAACCGAACAAGGTTCCATAGTCCCCCACGAGAAAAGAAACCGCTATCGCACCGGAAAAAGGTGGAAACGAGGTACACTCTTTATCTCATGCCACTAACAGAACGTCTTCAGCAGGCCAATACCCTCCTCGCCCCCTACGCAGTGCCACACGAGAGAACACTGGGACGAGAAATAAAAGAGCCAGAGGATGAGACGCGGTTCCCTTTTCAGCGTGATCGCGATCGCATCATCGGTGCACAGGCATTCCGACGCTTGAAAGGAAAAACACAGGTGTTCGTCGCGGGAGGATCGGACCATGTGCGTACGCGCCTCACGCACACCATGGAGGTGGCGCAAATTAGTCGCGACATCGCACGGACACTGGGCCTCAATGAAGACCTTGCCGAGTGCATCGCGCTGGCACACGATCTGGGGCACCCGCCCTTCGGCCACGCGGGGGAAGAGGCGCTAGATGCGTGGATGGAGACGCAGGGATTGCGATTCGAGCACAACGAGCAATCGCTACGCATCGTCACGCAGCTGGAGGAACACTCTTCGCTCTTCGCAGGGCTCAACCTCAATCGTGAAATTCTGGAGGGACTGAAAAAACACCTCACACCGCATGACGAACCCGAGGCTTCATCGAGCGGTCACATCCCGACATTGGAGGGTCAACTAGTAAACCTGGCTGACGAGATCGCCTACACCGCGCACGACTGTGACGACGGACTGAGTGCAAAACTTTTCACGTTCGATGAAATCATCGCGCTGCCTCTCACCAATACGGCAGCGAAGCGCGCCAATGCGCGGGGCACTTCACTGCGCGGGGCGCTCATCCACCTGCTCGTGACAGACCTGTACGCCGCTACGGAGCAGGCACTGAAGACGCATGAAATCCACACACTGGACGACGTCGCAGTTGCGCCGGTTTCCCTCGTGCGCTTCTCGGACACCGTACAACAGGAGCTCAATGTACTTCACGATTTTCTCTGGCAGCATCTCTACTTGCATCCGCAGGTACAAGCCTGCAACTCCCGCGGGCAATCCATCGTGACGGAGTTGTGCCAGCACTACGCGAAGCACCCGACAGACAAGATCCTCTCCCTTGCCAAAAAAACGCAGGGATCCCTGCCCGAAGCCATTAAAGACTACGTCTCTGGTATGACAGATACCTACGCTCTTACACAAGCGCAGGAACAAAAACTCATTACTGGACCTGCTGTATCCCCGGCCGCTGAGGCAGAACTGTAAGCGGATCGATACGCTCTCCTTCGACGATCACTTCGAAGTGCAGATGCGGTCCCGTCGTGAGCGTACCCGCGCCGGGTGTGCCGGGCATGCCGCCGGATGCGGCGAGCACATCGCCCTGCCGCACCGCGTCACACTCAGCCACGAAGAAGGCGCTCGCATGGCCGTAGAGAGTGGCGAACCCATCGTGTTTCACGATGATGTAGCTGTAACCGAAACCGTTATCGACAATCTTGTCGACGACTCCATCGGCAGCACTGCGGATGGCAGATCCCTGCACCACCGGAATATCGATTGCGTTGTGTGGAATGCCGAATCGTTGTTCGTACGCCGCATCGTGGAACAGCGCCGAGAGGCCCTCATCCGGTTCCACCGGCCAAAGCACGTGTACCGCGCCCGGGCTGCCCACAGCGACTGTCGCGGTAAGGCCCTCGGCCTCCCACATCTCACGTAGTGTCTGCAAGAATCGCTCTTCGGCTTCACGTTCGTCGGCAAGGAGCGCGAGGAGCTTTGCTCTCGCATCACGAACCGAGGTGCTGTCGCCCAAACGGACTGCCGCATCTTCGAGTACCTTGAGTTCGTAGCGCAAAATCTCTTCGCGGCGTGCGAGCACCGCCTGCTCAATGCGAATGCGACGCGCTTCGTCTTCCGCACTCCTCACGGCCATGACACGTGCCTGACGATCCGCCCCACCTGCGGGTTCCGCATTCTGATACACAGATACTGCCGATGCTCGTACCTGATTGCCGCGGGGAGCATCATCCCATGACATCCACAGCACGACCCCTCCCGTTGCGAGAAGGAGGAAGAGTGTCTCGACCGGATGAGGGATATCGATTTGAACGCGAAGCATCGAAGTATTGTACCAGAATTTTTGCTAATCAGCCATCCTCCGGAACGAGGCATGGGGTTTGGGGATATAGCCGAATCTACAATAGAAATTGACAAGTGAAACAGACAGGCTTGACCGTCCCTCCCCCGCAAGGGAAGATGTGGGTTCTTTTCCCCTTCCTTAATGTTCTCCCACAAAAAACTTCTTGCCAGAGTGCATTTCTTCCCTCTGGTCGTCAGTCTTATTTTCGGTCCAACGCTTGCGGTGATTCCGGTGTTCGTACCATTAGCGGAAGCGGCGCAGGCCACTCTGGAACCAAATGCATCTGGTTTCCAAGCTAATCTGTTGAATCAGAATTTGAATTCGATTAACAATTGGGATTCCGCCAATGATTCGAATGGTGATACTTCCTTTGTTCGATATGGGGCAGCCTGGGCAACAGATCTATATAATCTTTCTGATCCTATCAGTCCCTCTGGCACCATTAACTCTGTAATCGTTTATATTGAAGCTAGAGCAGTTCACAGTAATATTCAGCAAACGGGTGTACGACCAGCAATCAGAACCGGCAGCACCACTTATAACGGAACTGAAAAAACTTTAACGACAAATTATGCTGTCTACTCCGACACTTGGGTAACAAATCCACAAACCTCAAGCGCCTGGACATGGACGGACATCAATAATCTACAAGCTGGCGTGTCTTTGCGAAACTCCAAATTATCTGGAAATCCTGCCGATATTGAATCGAGGGCTACACATGTTTGGGTCGTTGTTAATTACTCCACATCAACAGCCACGTCTACGGCAGTAAGTAGTTCTACAAACCCCTCCACTTACGGATCAAGTGTCATCTTCACCGCAACCGTGACAGGCTCTTCGCCCACGGGCAGCGTTGAGTTCTTCGACGGAGCCGCTTCACTGGGAAGCGCGGCACTCTCGGGAGGAACCGGCAATTTCTCTACCTCCGCCCTCACGGCCGGCAGTCACTCGATCACCGCCGTCTACAGCGGCGACGGTGGAAATGCGGGGAGCACTTCGCCGGTGCTCACACAGGTGGTGAACAAGGCTCCCCTCACGGTCACGGCCGATAACTTCAGTCGTGCGTTCGGTGCTGCAAACCCGACGTTCACCGCAAGTTACTCCGGCTTTGTGAATAGTGAGGTGCTTGGCACATCCGGCGTGAGCGGTGCCCCGAGCCTCACGACAACGGCCACGCCTACGAGCCCCGTTTCAGGGAGTCCCTACGTGATCACCGCTGGAACTGGTTCCCTCGCTTCCTCCAATTACTCTTTCGTGTTCGTAAACGGCCAACTTACCGTTACTTCGGTTTCCACCAGCACTTCCACCGTGCTCTCGGCTCCGAATGCCTCGATCGTTGGAGATCCCGTCACCCTCACGGGCAGCGTGAGCGGGGGATTCAGCCCAACAGGCGACGTGCAATTTCTCAGTGGATCGGTGGTCATCGGAACCGGCTCCCTCACGGGCGGAAATGCAAGCATTAGCGTCATCTTTACGGCAGTGGGAAACTACCAGCTCACCGCCCACTATCTTGGAGACGGAAACAATGATCCCAGTACGTCTGGAATGGGAACGCTGCAGGTGGTGAACAAAGCCTCACCAGTGACATCCACCGTCCTCAATGCGCCCTCCACTTCCATCGTCGGGAACGCTGTCACTCTGACAGGTAATGTGAATGGAGGCTTCAACCCCACGGGCACCGTGGAGTTTTTGAGCGGATCCGTTCTCCTCGGCACCGGTTCCCTCACCGCCGGGAGCGCAAGCTTAAGCCATACCTTTACCGTCGTCGGCAGCTACACCCTCACCGCCCATTACCTCGGAGATGCCAGCAATAACCCAAGCTCCTCAACAGGAACGGTGATGCAGGTGGTGAACAAAGCCTCACCAGTGACATCCACCGTCCTCAATGCGCCCTCCACTTCCATCGTCGGGAACGCTGTCACTCTGACAGGTAATGTGAATGGAGGCTTCAACCCCACGGGCACCGTGGAGTTTTTGAGCGGCTCGACACTCCTCGGTTCAGCCACGCTTTCCGGTGGCTCGGCCAGCATCACATTTACCTTCACGACTGTCGGCCATTACAATCTCACCGCCCACTATTTGGGAGATGCCAGCAATAACGACAGTGCTTCGGCATCGGCCGCGTTGCAGGTGGTGAACAAGGCCGCCTCTTCCACCTCCACCGCCATCGGCGTGCCGAATTCCTCCATCGTGGGTGATCTGGTCCTCTTCACGGCAACCGTCAGTGGAGGGTACCTCCCCACCGGTACAGTGAATTTTCTTGAAGGTGCCGTCGTGCTCGGCAGCGGGGCCCTCCTCGCTGGATCAGCAACGTTCAGCACGGCAGCCCTAAGTGTCGGTAATCATCCGATTCATGCGGAATATCTGGGAGACGCCAGTAACCTCGGGAGCTCCTCTCCGTCTGCGATCATTCAGGTGGTCGATAAATTCCCGAGTTCCACGGCGCTCTCTGTATCGACGAATTTAAGCTACGTCGGCGATAGTGTCACACTCACTGCAGTCGTTACGGGGTTCTTTCCAACGGGAACAGTCACCTTCCGTGATAATGGCATAGATATCGGGACAGTGACGCTCAGTAATGAGAGCGGCAGTCTCGTGGTCTCCTCCCTTACCATAGGGGCGCACTCTTTCGATGCCGCTTACAGCGGAGACGTGAGTAATGTCTCCAGTACATCCAATGTGCGCTCACATATTGTCTCTCTCGCGCCGCCACCCACTGGCGGCTCTCACGGACATAACGTTTCTGCTTTCTCAAACGTTGTGCATTTCGTCCTCGCCAATGCAAGCGGGGGGGGAGGAAGCGGCAGAGGCGGACAGACTGTGGCCCCGGGGGCATTCGGAGGTGCCGGAGACAATGTAATTCTCCCCAATCAGCGCGCACTACTCTGCGTTCTTCAGCGTTCCATCGCACCGAGGTCTGACTCATCGCTGATAATTTGGATCGCTCACTACATGAGCCCATTCTTCAGTCTTAAGCCCGAAGTGATCTTGCAGGCGCTTGAGGATTCTGCGCTCTGTTCCGGCACTTCTGCCTCGGCCCTGTCCGCCCCTGTGAATATCACAAGCGCGCAGCAGATCATGCCAGTCGACAGTAAGGGCATTCCGCTCTCTACCAATCCCATCTGGAATGCTTGTATCCGCCACAACATTTCCATCTCTGCAAACGACCTCACTCCTCTGAGCTGTGGGCGTTATCATCAGGGCCGCTTCTGGACGCATCCCGACTCCCTCATCACGTTCAAGTGGTCCAATCGCATCAAGAACCAGTTGGACGCTGTTGATAAGCAACCCCTGCTCGTCCTACAGGTTCGTTAATACCCGTTCACGTACAATCTTCTCTCTCCTCTGCCTGCAGGGGGGGGAGAAGTGGCGTGGCGATATTTCTACTCTCGCGTACGTAGCGCGTACTGCCGAACGAAACGAATGGGATGTAGGGTATGCCGATCGGCCTCCACGGATGTGGGAATGCTCGACGGCCAGTACACTTGATGCGGTTGCGATCCGTCATCACGATCAATCTGCAAATGCAAGTGCGGTGCCGTCGTGCGGCCCGAGAGACCCACTGTACCGATGATCTGCCCGGGCTCCATATCCTCACCCTCTTGCACGCGCGCCGTATCGAGATGCCCGTAGATCGAGAAGATCTTTTCTCCATTCTCCAAACGGTGTTCGATGATCACGTAGAGACCCAAGCCCTCTTCATTCTTGGCGACAAGATGCACTCTCCCCCCGGCAATGGCTCCGACAGGCGTGCCGAAGGCAAGCTTCACATCGATGGCAGGATGCAAACCGGAATATTCGCCCGCATCCAGATCGTAGGCGCCGTAGTATCGAGTGGAGTAGGTGAGCTTGGCAGTGAGAGCAGGAATGGATGCGTCGCGAAGAGGATTGACGAGCGACTCGAGCGGAATCTGCAGAGTCTGCAGACTGTAGGAAGGTAGCGGCACAAATGCCGATTGGGGAATCTGATTGTAAGGACGATCCCACTCGGCCGGCGTACGCATGGCTCCCCAATTTGGCACGCGCGACACGGGGAATTCCGCATACTGCAAAGCCGGAAATGGCTTCTGTTGCAGAAAAGAAGGACCTGCGGCTGCCCGTAAGTCAGTTTGTACGACCAGATCTTTCGCTATGTGATCGGCTGCTGCGGGCGCGAATGTCTGGTTCGAAATCTGCCATCGGCTCATGCGTGTTTGCCGTCGTTCCGCTGCACGATAGAGCATCCACGCCGCATCACCCTGGCGTTGCTCCGCCTCTTCGATGAATGCCTGTATCTCCCGCGCCTGGTAACGCTCGATGCCTTGTAGAAAGCAGAGTGAAATCGCAAGCAGGCATACGTAGATTGCCAGCCGATGCTCCCGACGATGCATCAAACGCCTCAATGTTCGTATGTGTTTGCGAATAGGTGTGGGTGCAACAACTCAAAATAATACCATATTTTTGGTATTTATGCAAATAAAGCCCTTCCCGCCATGAGAAGGGCAAAATAGATTTTCTCGATAAGTCCTACTTCTTCTTTTTCCCGAACCAGCGATCGAGGCGATTCACTCCGAGTGTAGTCACACCGCCTGCCACAACGCCGACGAGAACGGCATCCGGCGAAAGGCCGAATTGCAACACGCTCAAAAGTGCACCAACCACGAGGGACGTCACCGGTTTGCCCCACGCCATTTTTGCAAGCTGCGGGATCTTGAAGAGTGCCTCGCAGATGAAGAAGACGAGAACACACACCATAAAGAACTCCGACGTAAAGACCGCCTGCGGCAACGTCTGGAAGAGGAGGGAGATATCCATACGACAAGGGGGAAGAACAGTGTAAAAGTGTAGCGCATCACCCCTTCAAGTGAAATGAGGTCTTGGCAGGCGCGGTAGGACTCGAACCTACGACCCTCGGTTTTGGAGACCGATGCTCTACCAGCTGAGCTACGCGCCTAGGCCTCTCCTATTTTATCGGCTTCTCCGCACGCACGATAGAGAGGAAAGAGATTTCAGCCATGGTGAGCTATGTGCTCTTCTTGCCCCATTTTTTCCCTTTCCACTTACTTGGTCCGCGCGCCCGCTTTTTGGCGAGCAAGTCAGAGGCCTCATCGAGCGTCACTGCCTCGGGCGTGAATTTTTTCGGCAGTGAACAGTTCGTCTTGCCATCGGTCACGTAGGGTCCGTACCGACCGGTCTTTAGGGTGATCTCGGCACCCGTCACCGGATCAGAGCCAAGTGTGCGCAGCGGCGCGGCCGCCTGGGTCTTGCGCTCTTTCGCTGTCGAGAGATATTCCAAGGCCTGATCTTTCGTCAC
>CAYOLJ010000028.1:0-12993 GCA_964404805.1 uncultured Candidatus Peribacteria bacterium | reverse complement strand
TCTCTATTGTGATAAATGTTGGAGCGGGCGAGCGGAATCGAACCGCCGTCACCAGGTTGGAAACCTGGGGTAATAGCCATTATACGACGCCCGCGGTGGTGTGATGGAACAAGCTCTTCGCAGAGGATAGTGGGCTGATCGTCTCTTGTGAAGGCGCTCAGTGCATGTTTCGGTGTGAGGTCCGCATGATCCGCTGGGCGTCCGGTTTCCTCCACGGATGACACGTGAGGAGCCTCTTCGCGGTTAGAAGGGTTCCGATGATTGTTCCTCGTTCCCAGATGATCTTTTTTCCGTACGCAGAACAGGTGGGTTCATGCCGACAGTATCCGTAACGCCACAGGTGCCGAAGCGGTCCATGATCCGGTGAGAGAGTGTGCTGATACGCCGTGATCGTTGCAGTGAGGATCGTGCGCGGGAGGAGCCAGAGAATAACGAAGGGATTGCGCAGAGTGAAAGGGGACGATAGGCTACGCCCTACGTTCTCCTCTCTCCATGATTTCTGCAAGTGATCTTCTGCTCGGGATGGAATTCGCCATTGCCATCCTTATTCTCATCGTGCTCTACCATGTAATTTTCATTGTGGTGGATCTGCGCAAGGTTATGCGCAGAGTGGAGGGCATCACACAGGAACTCGAAGATGTGCTTATGAAGCCGCTCTCGATGGTCGATTCCATTCTGCAGTGGGTGCTCGACACGATTGAGCACAGCAAGAAGAAGCAAGGCAAGAAGGGCAATTGATGCACATGCCTGCTAGATGACGGGTTGTTCGTCGACGAAGACACGCACGAAGAGTCGTTTAATAACGTCGAGTGATGATTCGAGGAGGGTAGCCAGCAGGCGGTTGAGTAAACGGATGCGTGCGTACATCTTATTCAGCTTGAACGCGGCTCCCGGTTTTCCTGACGAGGGGATCGAGCGAATTTGCCTGCGAAGTAATCGCACTTCGGTGCGGATCTTCTTTTGTAGTTTCTTTTGCATCACTTGCTCGCTCGGCAAATTTGCAATCGCCTGATCACGAGGAGAAATCGCGCGCGCGCCTGCACCGCCGGTCTGCATTTTTCCTCCTGCACTCGCACCATCTCCCGATTTGTCTTCACCGATGCGTTCGGTCATCTGATCAATGAGGTTGAGTGTGTCGAGCAAACTCGAAATCGTTGCCGGCTGTGTCACGGTAAGCACCGGCTTGAGCGAAGTCGGAGCGATTTCGGTGTGTCTGTCAGGAGTGTTGCCTGCAACCATCTTCTCTATTATCTCGCAAAATGGCGATAAAGTCAAAGATTGGAAGAGTGCTCCCATCCCCAAGAACGGGGTATATTGGTACGGTCGTTTTCCACTTCTATGACTGAAACCCTTTTTCACAAGATTCGAGATCGCGAAATTCCCGCTACGATCGTCTACGAGGATGACGAGGTGCTAGCGTTCAAAGATATTCATCCCAAAGCATCCACGCACCTGCTCTTCATCGCGAAGAAGGATGAGGATTTCGTTCCATCCATTGATGATCTCACGGAGGAGACCGCGCACGTACCCGGCCTCCTCATACGCAAGGCGCAACAATTTGCAAAGGAGCACAGTATCACCGGGTACCAGCTGAAGTTCCATGTGGGGAAGGGTGGAGGACAGGAGGTGTTCTACCTCCACTTGCACTTTCTCAGTGAGCAGAAGCTGAATGAGACGGTTTAGTGTGCCTTATGCGCTGAAGCCCGCTTTCTCAGCCTCCTTCTCCGTTTTGAAGTACATGTGGTTTTCTTCTTTGATCTTCTTTCCCGCTGCCGAGTCGAGGGCGTAGTACTTCTTCCCGGTCTTGGAGGCGACGAATTTCGCTCCATCGGCGGAGGGGGCTTCGTCGGGGAAGAGCACCTCCTGTTTGGCTTTCGTCTCTTTCTTCGGGGCAGACTTCGTGGCCTTCTTCTCTTTCTCTTCAGGCTTCTTCTCTCCCTTCGTTGCATTCATCTCTTTTTCCTCTTGCTCCTTTGCGGCTTCTTCTTCGCGCTCACGCTTGAGGCGTTCCATCGTTTCTTTATCAATCGGCAGAAGTGCCTTGATCGACAGGCCGATACGTCTCTCGTCGATGTCGATGTTAATCACCTGCGCATCCACCTTCTGGCCGATAGTGAGCGCTTCGGAAGGATCCGTGACCTTGTTGTGCGCAATTTCCGACAGATGCACGAGGCCGTTAATGTCGCGCTCAAGCTTGAGGAAGGCGCCATACTCCGTGAAACGCACGATCGTTCCCTGCACACGCTTGCCGACCGGGTAGCGTTCGGCGACTTCTTCCCATGGGTCTTTCGTGAGCTGTTTGACCGAGAGCGAAATCTTATCTCCATCCATACCAATGATCTTCACGGTGACCTTGTCGCCTAATTCCGCGTGTTCCCCAGGGTTACGCACATGCCCCCAAGCGATCTCTGAAATGTGCACAAGGCCTTCTACGCCGTCGAACGAGACGAAGATGCCATACTTTACGATGCCGCTTACAATGCCATCCTTAGTGTCACCCACCTTCAGGTTCTCGAGTGCCTTGGCGCGCTCCTCGGCCATGGCTTCACGCTCGCTCACGACAATCTTGCCTGATTCTTCATCCATAGTGATGATCTTCACGGTGAAGGAGTGCCCCACGAACTTCTTCAGTTTTGCAATGATCTCGCCGGTATCGGCGTTATTAACGCGTGGGTAGTTTGATGGTGAGAGTTGGCTCACAGGCAGGAATGTGCGGATACCATCCATGTTCGCGAGCAGCCCACCCTTGTTTGCCTCTTGTGCCGTGAATTCCATGGGGCCATCCGATTCCACCAATTTATGAAAGCGATCCCAGGCCTTCTGCTGACTGGCCATGCGCAAACTTAAAACAATCATGCCTTCGTCGTTCTCCTCTTCGAGTACGAGTGCGGTCACCTCTGCTCCAATCTGAAGACTGCGGAATGTATTAAACGAATCGCGGAGTTCTCGGCCCGAAACGATGCCGGTCTGTGTTCCATCGATGTCGAGCAGCAATTTATTCTTCGTCTTGAAGACGACTTTTCCTTCGACAAGCTCGCCCGGACGAACACGTACAATGAGTGGGCCAGACTCCAGGAGCTGATCCATGACAGTATTTGCGGCTGGGGCAGGGCGTGCCATACGAAAGAGGGGGTGCGGGGGAATGAAGTAATGAGGGAGACGACGCCACGCCCGCACGAGCCACGACGTCGGGCTTAAGCTTCGCATTCCCCTGCAGAGGAGTCAAGAAAACAAGCGTGTTTACCGAAAGAGAAGAATTTGCACTTTCGGCTTCGTTGGCATTTCTCTTACAGGGTCAATTCCGCCGTATTCAGGTCCGAGATTTTGCTGAGTTTCTGCTCTTGGCTGGTTTCAGGATTGTAGACACGGTAGTAGAGATCGAGAAGTTCGCGTGTCGAGAGACGACGTGTGGTGAGACCGATATTATTCAGGCCTGCCTCGATCAGGTTAATGCGATCGCGTAGGGGAGTAATGCGTCGCTCGAACGATCGGTGTCGTGCCAGTGCTTTTCCGGCTGAATCGTCAATGCCGATCCACTCGAGGAATGTGGCGATGAGCGATCTACGTTTGGGGTGATCATCAAGAGGGATCACCACGAAAAATCTTTTTTGCATGATGTCGGCTGCCTCGACGATGCGTTCGATGAATGTGGCATACTCCGTTGTTTGATCGCGTAGCAACTCGTTCTGCTGTTCCTTTGCCCGTGCACGAAGCTGATCGATATAGGGATCGATGTTGATTTTTGTGGAGCGCATCACGATCTGCAGCGGGAAGTTGAGCGTATTCACGAAGGATTGGTAACCCGCGATGATACCCTTCTGCTCGGTTTCACTCTTGAGGTTAAAGTTCAGCGCTTCTACCGACAACACGGCGCGCAATCCGCCGTTCTTCAGCACAACGCTATCATTGCGGATTTCTGCAATGGGTAGAAACCGCTGAGTGGCGGACTTCGAGAGTCCCTTGTGATGGCGCACGGTATCTTTCGGCTTCTTGCCGGCATGTAGCTGTGTTGCCTGATCTTCAGGGGCTGCCGTATGATCGGAGGTTTTGGGAGTCATGCGTGTTGGCTTGAAGGAGGAAGAATATCGCGCAGTGTCGTTTGGTCGTTGGAGGATGTTTGTACTGGCTCAGAAGGCTGCTGTGGAGAGGAGATATCGTGTAGGGGAATCGCATCTTCAGAAGCGTCTGCCTGAATGCGATCTTTATCGACCGGGCGAGGGGCATCTGCACTCTCCGAAGGCGTAGGTCCCGCGACACCTTCATTTTCCTGCTTCGTAACTAATGGACCACGATCGAGCATCGCACTCAATTCTTCGAGTTTCTCACGATGGGGTTGTACAACAGTTTGCTTCTTCTCGTTTTCTGGGCGGACAAATTGAAAGTTGATAGTAATACCACGGCGTGGACTCCACTGTCGCAGTGCGGGCTTCTGGAGTTTTTCCATCATGAGCAGAATGAAGCGCATCAAGCCAATGCCCTGAATGCGCACAAAGGAGAAGACTATTCCTATCAGGAAGGGAATCCAGCAGAGGATGGTGATCGGCACACTTGCGGCACCCATCTGATTCTTGGCGGCTGTCCAGATGGCGTAGCTGAATCCTCCACTTAAGAGCAGGATGATAAGCTGTCGCAAGGTTACGGGACCGACGATGCGGTCTTCGACGTAGACGTTCTGCGGAATCTTGACGGGTTCGATAGGCATAAATCTCATTATTCTACCATATTTTTGGATATTTCTGAATCCCTCTTAGGGTATTGTTCATTTATCACAATGTTGTATTGCAATAGTTTTGCACGTGAATACAGGTGCTGTTTTGGCTGAAGAACAGTAGTCAAAGGGCTATTTTCTCGATTATGCAACTTCTGCCTTCGCCTCTTCAGGCACTGTCTTCTTCTCTACCTTTGTCGCATTGGCAGGAAGAATCGTGAGGTGATCGTCATCGAGGCGTGCAATGGCAATGGTGTCGCCATCCTGGAAGATGCCTTTGAGCATGCCTTCAGCAATTTCATCTTCTACCTTTTCTTGAATGACGCGGCGGACTGGTCGTGCACCGTAGGCGGGGTCAAACCCTAGTTTAGCGAGAACGGCGATAGCCTTCTGGTCGGCCTTGAGTGCCAGCCCCTGTGCTTTCAGTCGAATGGCAAGCATGTCGAGGTGCATCTTCACAATCTTCTGGATGTGCTCCTGATTTAGGGCATTGAACACAATGATGTGATCGAGACGATTCAAGAATTCCGGGCGCAGTCGGTCCTTGAGTTCTGCGATGACTTCTTCGCGCTTCTCTTCGTAGCTCTTCTCTTCTGCGCTTGCTTCGCTTTCCAGCTTGAAGCCGATTTTTGCCGCTTGCTTGGTGAGCTTTTCTGCTCCGATATTACTCGTCATCACAATGATCGTGTTGCGGAAATCCACCACCTTGCCCTGCCCGTCCGTGAGCGTTCCATCTTCCATGATTTGCAGGAGCAGGTTGAAGAATTCGGGATGTGCCTTTTCCACTTCGTCGAAGAGCACTACGGAGTAGGGCTTGCGGCGCACAGCTTCTGTCAGTTGACCTCCTTCTTCGTAGCCCACGTAGCCGGCGGTCGTGCCGATGAGGCGCGAGACGTTGTGTCGTTCCATGAACTCCGACATGTCGATCTTGATGAGGGCATCTTCGCGGTTGAAGATCTCACTCGCAATGGTGCGCACCAGTTCCGTTTTTCCCACACCTGTGGGTCCAAGAAAGAGGAAAGAACCAATGGGTCGCCGGGCATCAGAGATTCCTACGCGGCTGCGGCGAATAGCGCGAGAGACCTTTTGGATGGCTTCGCTTTGTCCGATGACATGCTTCTTGAGAATGAGTTCGAGATTGGCTAGTCGCTTACTTTCCGACTTGAGCATCTTCGTGACTGGTACGCCCGTGATGCGCGCGAGGGTGTGGGCGATGTCATCACCCGAGATCTGCACGGGGGTGCGGCGGTCGCCGTCGGCTTGTCCTTGGAGCTCCTTCAATTTCTCCTGTAGCTTTTGCTGTTCCTGCTTGAGCTTGAGAGCCTGGTGGTACTTCTGTTCCTTCACGGCGAGCTGTTGACGCACGACGATCTTCTCGAGCTTCTCTTCGATCTTTTTCAAGTCGGGAGAGATGTGCTGCTGAATACTTTTGCCGGCAGCCGTTTCATCCAGGAGGTCGATAGCTTTATCCGGCAAGAAGCGATCGGCAAGATAGCGCTTGCTCAAGACAACCGCCTTTTCGAGTGCTTCATCCGTGATCGAGAGTTGGTGGAACTCTTCGTACGTGGGACGAATGCCCTGCAGAATCTGGATGGTGTCTTCGACGCTCGTCTCTTTCACCAAAATAGACTGGAAGCGACGTTCTAGCGCACCGTCTTTCTCGACAGTGCGGTACTCATCGATCGTTGTCGCTCCGATCACCTGAATCGCCCCGCGGCTTAAGGCCGGCTTGAGAATATTCGCGGCGTCCAACGATCCTTCGGCACTGCCTGCACCCACAACGGTGTGAATTTCGTCGATGAAGAGAATGACTTCTTTCTCGCTTTCGAGTGCCTCTTTGATGATGTCATCAAAGCGTTGCTCAAACTCGCCACGGTACTTCGTACCGGCGATGATCGAACCCATATTCAACTGAAGGATTCGCTTGTTCTTCAGGCTTACCGGCACTTTTCCGGCGGCGATGCGCTGGGCAAAGCCTTCGACAATAGCGGTCTTGCCAACGCCCGGCTCGCCGATGATTACCGGGTTGTTCTTCGTCTTGCGGTTCAAAATGTGGATGAGTCGTTCGATCTCGAGATCGCGACCGATGATAGGGTCCATTTTTCCCTGCTTGGCTTTCTCAACGAGGTCGTCGGTGAAGTAGTCGAGCACAGGCGTCTTACTCTTGGGCTCGCCACCTTTGCGACGCTTGAGGCCTTCGGGCTCCATCATCATGCCAGCGCCCTGCATACCCACGATCGCGCCCTGCAATCCTTGAAAGAACGCCTCGAGAGACTGTTCCATGTTGCGGTTTTGCTGCTTGAACTGACTGATTTGTCCGAACATCTCTTCCACGCGTGCCTTGAGGTCATCGGGATCCACCTGCATTTCGGAAAGCAGAACGGTTGCGGCGCTCTTGCCCGTTGAGACAAGCGAATGCAGCAGGTGCTCGGTGCCAACGTTGGCGTGACGGAACTTGTGTGCGGTGATTACGCTCTGCTCGATGACGTTGTGTAAAAAGACTGAGAGTCCATGACGGACTTGTGCTCCCTCGATGTCCTGGGTCTTCGATGCCTTGAGAAGGATGCGCACATTCTCGAGTGTCACACCGGCTCCTGTGAAGATAGAGAAGCCCAGCGATTTCGGAATAGAAAGAAGGCCCAAGAGCAAATGCTCCGTACCGATGTACGCACTCTTCAGGTTTTTTGCCTCCTGCTCTGCGATCTGCAGGGCGAGTTTGGCATTGGGCGTGAAGCGATCGAAAGGGTGCATGAGAGAAGGGGAAGGACGGTGGGACTTCGAGGGGTCAGTTTAGCACTCACTGTTTCTGAGTGCCAATCTGGCCGGAAGTTCTTATCATTCTATCAAAAAATTCCCTCTCGAGCAGTAGTGGATAGCCTAAGAGCATGGTCTTGTGATGAGATGTTCATAAAACTTATCATTCCCGCTTTTCTTGCACAGATCGCAGATCCTCTAAGAAGATTGCGAGGACCGTGGTTGCGGGAATCGCCAAGAGGACTCCCAGTATGGGATGAATCGTATTGGGGAAACTCACGCCTACCAGTAACGCGAAGAGGATGGCAATGGGAGAGAGGCCAACAGCACGCTTCATGATGAGGGGCACGAGTAGATTATTCTCGCACCACTGAATCACGTAGTAGACAGCTACGAGCACTACGCCCCACATAAATCCGCCCTGTGTGACACCAATGAGCACCGAAGGGATTGCAGCGATGAAGGGCCCAACCGCTGGCACAAATTCGCAGAAGCCTGCGAGCGCGGCGAGCGTAAGAGCGTAGGGCATGCGCAGAATCACGAGGGCGACGAGTGTGAGCGAGAAGATGCTGAACATGAGCAAAAGCTCCCCACGAGCCCACTGGCTGATCTTCGTGTGAATTGCCTCGAGTTTCAGGTTGGTGTAGTTGCGGTAGCGGACGGGGAGAAACCCGCGAATCCACTGCAGGATTTTCTCTTTCTCCATCTGCATGAAGAACGCGAGCACCAATATGATGATGAAATTCGTGACGAAGGAGGCGACAGAGCCCGAGACCGTTTTCACCACTTCCCACGAGCCACCAGCAAATTCCGACAGGTTAGAGCCTGTGCGTTCAATCGCTCCGGTGAAATCGTGAATTGCCAGCTGTTCCAGTGATGTCTGGAGCAGAGAAGTGAGGCGCAGATTGACATCCGGCGTGACGAGTGGAAGGTGGATCTGCGGGTCAGAGAGGAACATATTTACTTCGGTGCTCAAAAAGAGCGAGATTTGCTGGAGCTGAACGGCAATGATCGGAATGAACGAGACGACAAGAAGGATCATGAGAAAGATCGCCACGAGATAGTGCAGCAGCACGGCCACGCCACGTGGAATGCGCATACGGTGCATGGCCTGTACACTGGGATCTATCACGACGGCGAGGAATGTCGCGATGAAGAGAAGAATGATCTTGTGGCGCAGATGGTAAATCAGCATCACTCCCAGCAGAATGGCCAATAGAACGAAGACGCTACGCACAATGCTCGACACAGAGAGGTGTGCCGTCATTTCCTGACGTTTTGGAGAGGAGGGGAATTTACTCACATGAGACTTTTGCTTCTTGCCCGACTTATCC
The DNA here is from genome assembly GCA_964404805.1 of uncultured Candidatus Peribacteria bacterium. Lineage (GTDB taxonomy): Bacteria > Patescibacteriota > Gracilibacteria > Peribacterales > Peribacteraceae > Peribacter. The sequence goes on along the minus strand of CAYOLJ010000028.1, from coordinate 4,197 downwards.
ACGCCCTTCCACGCCCGTTCGAAGAGACGCTGCGCTTTCTTACCGATGATGCGGAACGACGAGAATGCGTCGGAAGGAGAGGAGGGGGTCATATGCCTGCGATGGTGGAGATAATGAAATCGATGATGAAGAAGGTAAGCGCGGAGGTGATGAATCCAATGATAGCCCAACGGAGCATCTCAAAGCCCGTCGATTTGTCTCCTCCTGAGACAACGGCGAGCAGAATGCGGTAGCCGGAAATGAGAATGAGGATCAGGCACACCCCGCCGACGAACCCAAAAACCACTTTAATGACGTGCGCGATGAAAAGCGGAACACAGCGAGCGATGAGATCACCTGACGCAAAATCGCATCCAGCCACTCCTCCTTCTGGAATCAGGCTCAACGTCTGCGCTGCGGCGGTGGGAATCCCCATATCCCTCCCATTCTGCTGCAGAAGTACCCCATTGTGCGATAGAGTGGCCGCAACTTAGTCTCGTCAGTTTTCTCAATCTGTGGTCTTCTACCCCCTATGGCGTCAGGTTCGTCCGACTTTCACTGGCAAACTGCCGCTCGTCCTATCGTGGCACTAGCGCCCATGGCCGGCGTGACCGATGCATCGTACCGTCAACTCATCAAGACACTTGCGCCGCAGGTGATTGTCTACTCCGAATTTCTCTCGACGGATGCACTGGCTTACAGCGGCAAGAAAACTATGGCGATGATGCACTTTGATCCGGCGCTCGAGCGCCCCTTCATCGTGCAGATCTTCGGCAAGAAGCCCGAACACTTTCTGACGGCGGCAAAGGTGGTGGAACAGATGGGGGCGGATGGCATCGACATCAACATGGGCTGCCCTGCTGCTAAAGTCGTCTCTTCGTGCCACGGGTCCGCTCTCATCAAAACACCCGAACTCGCGGCAGAGCTGGTGCATGCGGCGGTGCGCGCCGTCTCGATTCCTGTCAGTGTGAAGACACGGCTGGGGTGGGATACAGCAGAGACACTCATTCCTTTCTGTACACGACTCGTCGAAGCGGGGGCACAAGCACTGGCTATTCACGGGCGGCGATTCACCGACAAATTCACTGGAAGTGCGGACTGGTCAGCGATCTATGCCCTTAAAGAAGCGTTGCCGCAGGTAACGATCATCGGCAACGGAGATATTCTCACTGCCCAGGATGCACTCGACCGCATCGGGAATTTGGACGGCGTGATGGTGGGGCGTGGGACGATCGGGAATCCATGGTTGTGCAGAGATATATGCGATGCATTCGCTGGCAAAGGAATACGATCCACAAAGGATGAGATGTCGTTTGAGCAGAAAATTCCCTTCATCCTCGAACACTGCGCTCTTGCCGTGAAAACGAAGGGGGAACGCAAGGGCATGCTCGAAATGCGCACGCACCTAGCGCACTACGTCAAAGGCATCGACGGAGCCAAAAAACTTCGTGCACGACTGGTACGTGTGGAGACGCTGGAAGATGTGCGAAAGATTCTTGATGCGTGAGACTACGCAATACCAGCGAAGCTACTTCTTGAGTTCCAGTTTAATGCCCGGGCCCATCGTGGGGGCCACTGTGACGGATGCGATGTACTCGACCTTGATGCCGGAGGGTTGTGCCTCTTTCACGGCGTGCAGAAGTGCTTCGAGATTTTCTTTGAGCTTCTCGGGGCCGAACGACAACTTGCCGAAGACGGTGTGGATGATGCCTTGCTTATCCATCTTGCATTCGATGCGGCCTTTCTTGAGCTCGGCGATTGTCTTGGCGATATTTGTCGTCACGGTGCCGGATTTGGGATTGGGCATGAGACCTTTCTGACCAAGGATCTTAGCAACCTTGCCAAGCTCCTTCATGACTTCTGGCGCTGCCACGGCAACGTCAAAGTCGATCACACCTTTCTCGATCTTGCTGATCAGGTCTTCTTTTCCGGCGAGGTCGGCTCCGGCCTTCTTCGCTTCGGCAACGCGATCGTCAGGGACGAATGCGGCAATACGCACTGTGCGACCTGTTCCGTGTGGCAACGCAACCGTCGTACGGACGAGCTGATCTGCCTGGGTTGTATCGGCATTGATGCGAATGTGCACCTCTGCGGTAGCGTCGAACGATACCGTTGAGAGTTTGGGCAGGAGCTCCATGGCCTCTGCAATTGGATACCGTGGTTGCGTAAGCAGAGCAAAACGTTCTGCGTACTTCTTACCGCGCTTGCGGGCGAGGGGAGTGCGTTTGCTGGTCATGGAATGAAGGGGGAAGAGGTGCAGGCGCCCTGAGCGTAGTCGAAGGGCTCCCTCTAAATGCGAGCACGAGTCTGCCCGCTCAGAGCAGGTATCGCAACAAATTTCCTATCGATTTCGATGATTTACGCCCGCTTACCGGAAAGCCGGAGGCCAAGCAATGTGCGCGACTTCTTCGCTTTCTTTCCTTTTTTGGCGTGCAGGGGAGCAGAACGGAAAGAGGGGTCGGTTGCCTCGCTCTCCTTGGCACTCCAGAAAAGCAGGATTCCGTAGAGGAGCATAATGACCGGCGAGACCCACCAATGCTGACTGTACTGACCCAGTGCGATGGTGATGAGCAGTGTGAGACCAGAGAAGAGAGCAACCACGTATCCTACCGTTTTCACCGTGGTGACGAAGAGGGCATGCACAACGGCGATCGAGGCACGCTCGATTTTCTGGGCACATTGCTCGTGCCACAAGAAGAGCGCTCCTCCTACGAGGAATACCCAGAGCAGGCTCATGTAAATGCGACCAGGGTAGGGAGGGCCACCAAGGACACTCGTTAATGTCGGGATTGCACCAACAGTCATGAGGACGATGCCTATGCCCTGCATGATGTAGTGGAACGCAGCGCGAGCTACCTGTCCCGCTTTTGCGCCCTGTGTCGATGTGCTCACGAGGAGTAAGAGTGTGAGAAGCAGGAGCAGCAAGAACGGAGCCGTGACGGAATAGAACATGCCGACGGGGCTCATGAAGAATGTGAGCGGAGAAGCTGCGGACATAGGCGAGATTGGGGAGGAATCTGACAAAGTCTACGGTTCGAAAATGTCTACCGCACGCGAAATCCATTGCCGAACGGCGAAAGCGATGATCTGGCTAGGAATGCGGTTATCTATTTTGTGCGGTGAATCATCAGACTCATCCGTTCGTTTTCTGGCTTGATGGTGCCGAACTTAGCTAATCGTCACTCCCATACTTCGGGCCGTTCCTTCGATAATCCGCATGGCGGCCTCGAGGTCTTTGGTATTCAGATCTGCCATCTTCGTTTCGGCGATTTCTTTTACCTGTGCCTTGGTGAGCGAGCCAACCTTGTTCTTATTGGGTTCGCCACTTCCTTTCTCGAGTTTTGCGCGCTCCAAAATGAGCGCAGCCGCAGGGGATTGCTTCAGTTCGAACGAGAAACTGCGATCGGTATAGACCTTGATCACCACGGGCACGACCTGCCCCATACGATCTTTCGTCTTGTTATTGAACTGCGTACAGAATTCCTGGATGTTGACTCCTGCCTGACCGAGTACGGGTCCCAGTGGGGGTGCAGGGTTTGCCTGTCCGCCGCGAGCTTGCGCTTTGATGACCTTTGCAACCTTTTTTGCCATAGCCGCGATACTCTAGGAGAGCCAGAAAGGAGCGTCAATGCAGAAGGGGTGTAAATGGGGTTGAGGGCGTAGGGCGTAGGGCGTGGGGAAATTGAAAAGGCCCATCACGCAACCCTACGCCCTACGCCCTGTTCCTACCCCCTATTTCGTCAGCTCCTCCACCAACTGATACATCATCTCATCTTTGCCCGGGGAGATGTGGAATTCGTAGAGGCGTTCGCGGATACGCACGAAAACGAATCGTTCCTCGCTCAAGCTTGGATCGAGAAAGGTGAGGAAGTTGCGCGGAGGTTTGCCTTCCGGAGACTGCACTTCGTCGAGCAGATCGCGTACATCGGGCGAGAAGAGTGTCGAAAGAGATTCCTTAAGGGCCATGAACACCTCTTTGACGTTGGGTGTTTCGATCCACGAGAGCAGGCCGGCACGATCGCCATTGAACAGGAGCACGCGGGTGGTCACCTGCGATGTGTCGCTCACGATGGCCGACAGCAAGCTGCGTTGCGTTGTCTCTTCGGCACTGAAGTTGAGTTGTGTTGCGATGGTAATCGGATCGGGTCCTGATCGCTTCACTACGGCGCCAGCAGGTGGTGGTTCAGACGTGTGGGCGGGGGGAGGCGTGGTGTCGAC
>CAYOLJ010000027.1:0-13158 GCA_964404805.1 uncultured Candidatus Peribacteria bacterium | reverse complement strand
GCGCTTGGGAGCGATCAGCCTGTTATCCCTAGAGTAACTTTTATCCGTTGAGCGACACCCCACCCACGTGGTAAGAGCGTAATTAAACGCTCGGGTGCCGGATCACTATCGCCGACTTTCGTCTCTGCTCGGCCTGTAAGCCTCACAGTCAGGCCCACGTGTGCGATTACACGACGACACCGATTTCCATCCGGTGCTAGTGGACCTTTGCGCGCCTCCGTTACGCTTTAGGAGGCAACCGCCCCAGTTAAACTACCCGGCAAGCACTGTCCCATTCGGAGTATATGCCGAAGGGTGAGCATCGTCAGAACGCAAGGGTGGTATCTCACTGGCCCCTCCACGACAACCAAGGTCACCGCTTCAGAGGGTCCCACCTATACTGCGCAAGCAAACTAACAATGCAATGCCAGCTTATAGTAAAGCTTCATAGGGTCTTTTCGTCCTTCCGTGATCTACCCGGCATTTGCACCGGGATTGCAATTTCACCGAGTCTCGCGTCGAGACAGTGCCCAGACCGTTGTACCATTCGTGCGGGTCGGAACTTCAGAGGCGCGAAAGGAAAACCTACGGTTTTCCTCTCACGAGCTCTCCTTTCCCTAAGTGGTGTGCCTCCAGTCGGGCAGAGCCCGACTTCGGCACGGCTTATTGGATTGGAAAGCACGTGAATTTCCCCCAGTGGTGAGCTGGGACCCCGATCAAAATCGGGGCGCACATACCCACTCAAGACGAGTGACGCGTGTTTTTACTGCGTCGCAGTAATGACGCACTCCATGTCGCCATGGAGATCGGACTTTCTCATGATCCCGAATGATGGGATCCGTGGCGTCAAGTCTCTGAGGAGCCCGCGAGCCCTTGGGCTTGCGGTTTCCTGCTGATTGTCCCCACCCCGTACCTTGCGGCATAGGGGATGCATGGGATGTTCCAGCATATGGCCACGTTTTTCACTAGTGTTTGTACAACGCTGATTCATTTTTATAGGAACTCAGGATTTCAGTGATCTGCTTAGTAAACACAACTCATTCCTTAGTGCTGATCCTTACGGACCATTCGGGCAAGTGGATTAACCGACCACCCGACAAGGAATTTCGCTACCTTAGGACCGTTATAGTTACGGCCGCCGTTCATCAGGGCTTAGTTTGAAGGCATACACCCTCTCACGTGACCTTCTGACACTGGGCAGGCATCAGCCCCTATACATTGCCTTACGGCTTCGCAGGGACCTGTGTTTTTGATAAACAGTCGCCTGGGCTCTTTCGCTGCGGCCCAACTCCTTGCGGAGAAGGGCAGTCCTTATCCCGAAGTTACGGACGCTTCATTGCCGAGTTCCTTAACGCGAGTTCTCTCGTTCACCTTGGTCTACTCGACCACCCCACCGGAGTCGGTTTACGGTACGGTCTCCTGAGACTCTCGGAGCGACGGTTTTCTTGGGAGTGGAACGTGTCAGACTCGTCCGCCTTGCGGCGAATAATCGGGATCGACACTCAGCTCAGCTCGAGGATTTCCCTTCGAGCATCAACGCTTTATGTCTTCCACGTCAAGTCAATGAGACGCTCTGGACGTCCCCCTCCGTCACACCGCTCCTAGGTTACCGTGATCCTTTTCCTGAGGCATGATCCACACCACTCTGAACTCCATAACGATAAGTCCAGAATGGTGCGGACCAGAGGTCGCAGAAACGTTCACACGATACCCTTGGACGATCCTCAGGAGGTGCAGGAATATTGACCTGCTGTCCATCGGCTACGCCTTTCGGCCTCGCCTTAGGACCGACTAACCCCACGCCGATTGACGTTGCGTGGGAAACCTTGGGGATTCGGTGGGCAGGGTTTTCACCTGCCTAGTAGTTACTCATGCCAACATTCTCGCTTCCGTCCGCTCCACAATACCTCACAGTACTGCTTCGCTGCTGAACGGAACGCTCCTCTACTGCGTACAGCTCCCGAGGGAACTGCACACTCACTGCTTCGGTTGATCGCTTCGCCCCGATAATTTTCGGCGCACAGGAACATAGACCAGTGAGCTGTTACGCTTTCTTTAAAGGATGGCTGCTTCTAAGCCAACCTCCTGGCTGTTTATGCACCTGCACTTCCTTAACCACTGAGCGATCGATTAGGGACCTTAGCAAATGATCTGGGCTCTTTCCCTTTCGACGATGGCGCTTTGCCGTCACCGTCTCACTCCCGTCACCAAAAGGCGGGTATTCGGAGTTTGTCAGGATTTGGTAGGTCAAAAAGACCCCCGCACCCAAACAGTCGCTCTACCCCCCGCCGTGCGTGACGAGGCTGCCCCTAAAGGCATTTCGAGGAGAACCAGCTATCTCCGGGTTCGATAAGTTTTTCGCTCCAAACCACAGGTCATCCCAACTTCTTGTGACAAGTTATGGTGCGGGCCTCCAGACGCCTTTCGGCGCCCTTCACCCTGCCCATGGTTAGCTCACCCGGTTTCGGGTCTTGTGCCAGCGACTGAATCGCCCTATTCAGACTCGCTTTCGCTCCGGCTCCGGCTAGATACTGCCTTAGCCTTGCCACTGACAACAAACTCGTTGGCTCATTATGCAAAAGGCACGCCGTCACCCCTTGCGGGGCTCCGACTCCTTGGACGCATCACATTTCAGAGACTATTTCATCCCCCTTCCGGGGTGCTTTTCACCGTTCCCTCACGGTACTATCCGCTATTGAACTCTGTACCTGTTTAGCCTTGGATGGTGGTCCACCCGGATTCGGGCCGGATTTCACGTGTCCGACCTTACTCAGGAATCCTCACCCGTCTTTTGTCATTTCGACTACGGGGCTCTCACCCGCTATGGCCGCCCGTTCCAGGGACGTTCGTCTATGACAGTAGAATCGGTACAAGAGGTCCTACAACCCCTCGTGCAAGCACGAGGTTTGGGCTATTCCCCTTTCGCTCGCCACTACTCGGAGAATCTCGATTTGATTTCTTTTCCTCTGCTACTGAGATGTTTCAGTTCGCAGAGTGACCTCCCCGCTTACGCGGGGTCATGGAATATAACTTCCATGGGGTTTCCCCATTCGGAAATCCCCGGCTATAGCGCCTGCCTAGCGGCTTGCCGAGGCTTATCGCAGCTGGCTACGTCCTTCGTCGGAGTACAGAGTCGAGGCATTCATGTGATGCGATGAGTAACGTTTTTCTTATGCTGTTCACGTGTCGCAGGATCCCAACACCTCTAACGATGCGGGGCTCTAAGGAGCGGGCAGGACGTGCCCGCACGCTGCACACGTGATTATTAATTCATTCATGTTCTCTTCACGACCGATGATGTGAAGGAACGCGATGTGAAGATCATCCGCCCCCCTCCATTCTGTCTCTGAAACTCTCTGGTGCAGCCCCGTAAAACGGAGACGCACCGAGAGCCTTTTTTTCTCCCGCACACGCGGGATTAAAAAGAGCGGGTGGCTCTTGCACACCCGCAGAATCCGAGAACTCCCCGCAAGCGCGGGGAACGAATCCTACGGGTGGGCACGAGGAAACATAAAGCTTCCGCAGTTTACTGTGGAGAAAGTGCGAGTCAAGGAGAAAGCATACAACCTGAAAACCACATCAGCAGAGCCTCCTTCACTCCGCTCCTGCAGCCACTTCTTCCTTGGCAGAAACCTCGGGCTTTTGGCCATTTTCGCTGTCTTCTCTGGGGCCAATGAGAATGACATTCTCCGCAACAATTTCGGTGCGAAAAATTTTGGCGCCCTCTGGCCCATCCCAACTGCGAGTCTTCAAATATCCTTCGATGTAGAGAGGCTTACCTTTGCGTACGTACTGGTTGCAGAACTCCGCCAACGACCCCCACGCCACGACATTGTGAAACTCGGGCAGACTCTGCTTCTCTCCCTTCGGATCTTTCCAGACACGATTGGTCGCGAGGCCAAAGGTACATATAGACTGTCCTCCAGTCGTAGCCTTAAGCTCTGGATCCCTGGTGACATTACCGAGCAAGATGGTCTTGTTCACAGATTTCATAGCATGAAAGAGTACATACAATAGTGTAGGGATGAGACACGAACCAGACCAGAAAGTCTTTAAGAAAAAGGTGACGACTTGCGCCGTCACCTTTCGATGCACAAAAGAGCATCACGCTTCAACGGCCTCTGCGGCTTCTACTGTTCCCTTCTTGTGTGTCGACAGCAGTACCAATCGATCTACCATGACTTCGGTGCGGCTCTGCTTTGCACCTTTCTTATCCTCGTAGCGACTGGTGTGCAGCCGACCCTCCACGTAGAGGGGCGCGCCTTTCTTCACGCTCTTTTCGGTGAAGTCGGCAAGCGTGCCGAAGCAAACCAAACGATGGAACTCCGGCTCGCGCTGAAGCGCGCCTTCGTCATTACGCCACGCGCGATTCGTGGCAAAGCCAATCGTCGAGACCGAGTGCCCCACCTTGGTGGCACGGAGTTCAGGATCGTGCGTGACGTTACCGAGCAGCGTGACGCGATTCACATTGAACATAGAAATAGGGGAAAGAAATACAGGACCCCCAAGGCTACGGATGGCAACAGTCATTTGGCAGACCCTTTTTTGGAGAAGAATCCTGCAAGTGTAACTTTTTGGCTTGCAGAAGGGATCAATGGCGTTCTGCGAACGAACGGAACAGGGCCTGCCTCACCCCCTATCCCCCTCATCCCGCGCACGATTCCTGCATGGAGAGGAGTTGAGGGTAAGGCAAAAACAAAAACAGTAAACAAAAAACGGCCCCTCGCGGAGCCGTTTCTCAGTCCTAATCCCTAGTTACTAATCCCCAATCCCTCCCCCAATCCCTCATTATGAGTCTTCCATCGCCTCTTCGCTAACCGCCTCTTTCATTTCTTCTTTGGCGGTGATTCCCGAAGCTTCAACGGCTTCACCCTCCTCAATACCTCCTACGACTTCTTCCGTGGTCTCGCTGCTTGGGGTCTCGAGCTCCGAGATCTTCTCAGTGGCGCTGAGGATCTCTTCTGCCTCGACTTCGGCTTCGACACGTGAGCGCAATTCCACTTGCTCCACTTCTGCCACTTCCAGCGTCGTTCGCTCTTCGGGCTGCACTTCATCCTTGAACTTCAGAAGTTCCACTTTAAGCCCCAGTGCCTGCAATTCCTTCACAAGAACGTTGAAGGACTCAGGGATGGAGGGGCGACGGATCGTCTCACCCTTCACAATGGCCTCGTAGGCCTTGCTGCGTCCGATCACGTCGTCAGACTTGATCGTGAGCATTTCTTGCAGCGTGTAGGCCGCACCGTAAGCCTCCAGTGCCCACACTTCCATTTCTCCGAAGCGCTGACCTCCGTGCTGTGCCTTGCCGCCGAGCGGCTGTTGCGTGACGAGAGAGTACGGACCGACGCTGCGTGCGTGGATCTTGTCTTCGACAAGATGGAGAAGCTTGAGCATGTACACGATACCGACCGTCGTCCTGTGCGCGAAGGCTTCGCCCGTGCGCCCATCGAAGAGCTGTACTTTGCCATCGGCAGGGAGATCTGCCGCCTTCAGGAATTCCTCAATTTGATCGACAGAGATTCCATTGAGCGCTGGCGTCGCCACCTTGATTCCTAGTCGTTCGCATGCCCATCCCAAATGTGTTTCAAGAATCTGTCCGATGTTCATGCGGGATGTGACACCGAGAGGGTTCAAGATGATATCCACTGGCGTGCCATCTTCGAGATACGGCATGTCTTCGACTGGCACAATGCGCGAGACAACACCTTTGTTTCCATGACGTCCGGCCATCTTGTCGCCAACTTGAATCTTGCGCGTCTGCGCAACGAACACCTTGATCTGGCGGATCACGCCAGTCGGGAGTTCATCGCCTTCGGCGCGATCGAAGATATGCACATCGACCACCTTGCCTCCCGCGCCACCCGGCAGGCGGAGCGAGGAGTCTTTTACATCCTTAGCTTTATCGCCGAAGATTGCCTGCAGCAGACGTTCTTCAGGTGTGAGCTCTGTCTCACCTTTAGGAGTGATCTTGCCGACGAGAATATCGCCTTCATGCACCGTAGCCCCGATCCGCACGATACCATCGGCATCGAGATCTTTGAGCTTAGCCTCGCCCACATTCGGAATATCACGTGTGACTGTTTCGGAACCCAGTTTGGTGTCGCGCACATCCGTCACATACGACTCAATATGAATGGAATCGAACCAGCCGTCGCGCACCACACGAGCAGAAATAATCACAGCATCTTCGAAGTTTGCTCCCTCCCAAGAGAGATAGGCAACGAGCAGGTTCTGCCCAAGTGCCAACTCTCCATCCTCCACTGCCGAACCATCTGCGAGCACAGAGCCGCGATGGACCTTGTCCCCCACGTGCACACGCGGCCGCATGAGAAAACACGTTCCCTGATTACTACGAGCGAACGTCAACAGCGACAACTGTTCTTTGCGTCCGGAGCGGTACACCACAGAAATGTGTGATGCGTCCACGCTCACAACTTCACCGTCTTCTTCTGCGAGCATCGCCTGACCGGAGGCGCGAGCTGTCAGCCCCTCAATACCTGTACCGACGAGTGGCGCAGCGGGACGAATGAGCGGTACAGCCTGACGTTGCATGTTGGTACCCATGGATGCACGCGTGTTGTCATCGTGCTCTAGGAATGGAATGAGCGACGTAGCCTCTGAGAGAATTTGCTTCGGCGTCATATCCACGTGTGTAATATCGCGTGAATCGACAAGTACCGGCTCTCCGCTACGACGAGCGGAAATGATTGTTGAAAGAAACTCCCCCATTTCAGAATACTTCGTCTGTGCCTGCGCAATGGTGAGATGGCGTTCCTGCTCTGCATCAATGTAATTGAATTTGCTGGTGGTATAGGGGCGTACCGGAACACCAGACTTCTTCTCCTGACGACAGAGAGAAACGACCTTGCGGGCAATTTCTTTGGTCGCGACAATCTCGCCCTCCCGAATAATAACCTTACGATCCTCGCGGATTGTATCGCCCATTATGCGGCCGTGAAGCTTATCGGGATCCAAGGGCACCGTGTTCTTTACCTCGCGATATGGTGTCTCGAGGAATCCGTACAGATTGACGCGCGCAAGCGCGGCAAGGTGCACCACAAGACCGATGTTCGGACCCTCCGGTGTGGCAATCGGGCAGATGCGACCGTAGTGACTGGGATGCACATCACGCACATCGAAGCTGGCACGCTCACGCGACAGGCCTCCCGGACCCATGGCCGACAGACGACGCTTGTGCGAAAGCTCGGCGAGCGGATTGGTCTGATCCATGAACTGACTGAGCTGCGAACTCGCGAAAAATTCACGCATGGCAGCGGTAATCGGACGGCAGTTGATGAGCTGTGTTGGAGTAACAGTCTCCATATCGAGAACCGTCATACGGTCCTTGATGATGCGCTCTGTTCGCACCAGACCCACGCGATACTTGTTCTGCACGAGCTCGCCCACCGACCGAATACGACGGTTCGCAAGATGATCGATGTCATCAGGAACGCCGACTCCGTTATTGAGATTGACGAGTTCCTTGAGAATCGCTACAAAATCCGCCACCTGGAACACGCGGTGCGATTCATCGTTATCGGTCTTGAAACCGAAGCGACGATTGAGCTTATAGCGGGCAATCTGGCCCATGTCATACTTCTTAAAATCGAAGAACAACGAATCGATGAGCTGTTTGGCATTCTCGGGTGTGGCTAAATCACCAGGACGAATCTTGCGGTAGATACTTTGATACGACTCCTCAACTGTGCGCACGGGATCTTTGTCGATTGTCGATTGAATGTAATCGGCATCCTTCCCTTTGACTGACTGAAAGAGATCGAGAATCTTCTGATCTGTGGTATAGCCGAACACGCGCAGAAGCTGCGTGATGGGAATTTTGCGTTTGCGGTCAATTTTACACGTGACAATGCCACGGCGATCCGTTTCGATCTCGAGCCACACGCCGCGCTTGGGGATGATTTTGGCCGCGTGATGCTTGGGATAATCAGGCATCTTCGAAAAGAACACACCCGGAGAGCGAACAAGCTGGTGCACTACCACGCGCTCAATACCACCGACAATGAATGTTCCCGTATTAGTCATAAGCGGGATTGATCCTAAGAACACATCTTGTTCTTTAATTTCACCTGTCTCTTTGTTGATGAGTTGTACATGACCCTTCATGGCTGCTTCGTACGTCAGGTTGCGCCGTCGGCAGGTATCGGGGTCGTATTTTGGAGGATCGAAGGCATGACCAAGGACACGAAGCTCCATCTTACGGCTAGAGAAATCAGTAATGGGACTAATCTCCTGCAAAAGCTCTTTAATGCCTTCTGTGAGGAACCAGCGGTAGCTTAAGACCTGCATCTCAATGAGCGACGGCAGGATCTCAGAAATATTCTCCTCCTCCGTGAGGTAGACGCGACCTTCAAAAAAACGCTTCGGTGTGAGGTTCGTGGGAAGATTGCGTACAGATGCTGATAGCCGCCCGGCAGGGGGAACAATCGGCGGTTCAATCTGTGGAAGGATCTTCTCTTCTACGTGCACGCGGTAGGTGCGCTTGGGCGGGAGCGCTGGCTTCTTCGTCGGAGCAGGAGGCGCAGGATTTTTCGCTGCAGCAACCGGCTTTTTACCATGAGGAACAACCTTGCGCTTCTGTGATCGGCCCTGGGTACTAGAGCGACGAGCCACCTTTTTTGGTGCAGATTTGGATGCAACTTTCTTCTTCTGATTCTTTTTCTGAACTTTCTTAGCTACCTTCTTTGCCATAGCAGGGAGGAGAAAAATGGAAGATTGAAACTAGATAATGCTTGGCAACCCTTCGACTCCGCCCCGCACCGCGGGGCTTCGCTCAGGATTGCTTCTGGTTTGGCACTGCTTGCCTCGCTTCGCTCGGCATCGCATTACCTTCCCAGAACCAACGGGGGCAGCACTCACAACACAATCGTCACTGCTGCGTACGGAGGCATTGTAACGATAGGAATACTGCGGTCAAACCGAAGACAGCGAAAAAAGGAGGAAAAAGAGTGAAAAGAAGGAAAGGAGGAACATGCCTCGTTTCCCTTACTTCCTTTTATTCCTCTCTTTCCTTGTCTAGCCTCAAATAGCTCCAAATCTCTTTTCCACCTCCTTCCCATTCACCCTTCGACTCCCCCTCGACAAGCTTGGGGTCGCTCAGGGCAAGCCACTTATGACGCAGGTTCTGCATACCGTCGTGTAACTTCGTCCCAATTGACGATATGCCAGAACGCCTTCACGTACTCGGCCCGCCGATTCTGGTACTTCAAATAGTATGCATGCTCCCAGACATCAAGACAGAGAAGCGGCGTTTTACCAATAGAGAGTGGTGAATCCTGATTGGGAAGATTCATGACTTCGAGCTGTTCGCCGCTTGCGACAAGCCACGCCCAACCAGAGCCGAACTGACCGAGTGCGGATGTCTCAAATGTGGAGCGAAAGGCATCCAGACTTCCGAAGGACGCTTTCAGTGCTTCAGCAAGCTTTTCAGAAGGTTCTGCGCTTTTTGGGCTCAGACATGTCCAGAAAAAATTGTGATTGGCGAATCCCCCACCGTGATTGCGTACCGCCGTACGTTTGTCGGCTGGAATCGCCTCAAGGTTCTTGAGCGCTTCTTCAATAGGCTTCTCTGCGAACGGTGTTCCTGCGAGTGCCTTGTTGGCGTTGTCGCAGTACGCCTGATGATGCTTGCCGTAATGGATCTCCATCGTCTTGGCATCGATATATGGCTCTAGTGCGTCGAACGCGTAGGGAAGCTTGGGGAGGGTATAGGCCATGAGAAGAGGGGAGGAATTGTGAATGGTACCTGTTTTTCGCGCTGGACAGCAAGCGTGAGCCCATGCCCGAATAAGCTGCTACGATTCTTCTATATGGAGGTCGTCAGAATCACTGCGGCAGAAGGACAACAGTATGACGCCTGGGTACGTACGCACTCTCATGGCACACTCTGGCAGTCACTGGAATGGCAGAAGTTCCAAGAAGCACTCGGCCGAGAAACGAGGATCTATGCTCTGACGGAAGGGGAACAGATCCTTGCCTCCGCACTTGTTATCATTGATCGGACGGCATTTGGATTTTCGACATGGGATATTCCGCGCGGACCGATTTGGGAATTGGGAATTGGGAATGGAAGACTGGAAGAACTCATCAACGTCATTGCCCAAGATGCCAAGAAAGAACGTTGTCTCTCCCTGTTTCTTTCGCCACCATCCGTCCTACCCCCTTCCCCCTACGCCCTACCCCCTACGCCCTACCCCCTACGCCCTTCGTCCCGTCACGAACAACCTGCCGCAACACGCATCGTCAATCTCGCGCCGTCGGAAGAAGATATCCTCAAGCAAATGAAGTCCAAAGGTCGATACAATATCTCCGTTGCTGAAAAACACAGCATTCAGACGCAGCGTTCGGAGGATATTTCTCCCTTGATGCGTCTGCTAAAGAAAACTGGACATCGTGACAACTTTACTATTCATCCCAGGCAGCACTACGAAGTGTTTTTGTCGAAATTACCGGGGAGTTTCCTCTTTCTGGCAACAATGCCAGGGGGCGAGCCTATTGCAGGACTTCTGGGCGTGATATGGGGCTCAAAGGCTATCTACTACTACGGCGCCTCCGATTACGATCACAGGGCCTTTATGGCCCCGTACGTTCTTCAGTGGGCTGCCATGCGCCACGCCAAGGCTATCGGATGCACGACCTATGATCTGCTGGGCATTGCTCCTGTTGATGCTGCCTTGGATCATCCTTGGCAGGGCGTGAGTATGTTCAAAGAGAAATTTGGCGGCTCTGTGGTGACCTACCCACCGGAGCAACAGATCGTTTTTCGGCCGGTGACGAGTCGACTGCTTCGGTTGAAGAGGAGACTGTTCGGTTAACAAAAATAGCCTACAAAAATAGCCCGCTGAGAGCGGGCAAAAACTTATCGCGGCGAAGGCGAGCTCCGCTTGCCTGGAGCCGCACCTCTGTGAGGGAAAAGAGAGCTCGCGAGAGAAAAACCGTAAGGTTTGTCTTTCGCGCCTCCCAAAAAGCCCCCCGCTTTCGCAGGGGGCTTAGTTTGGTTGCACGCGTCAAATACTACGAATCGTTGGAATACAATTAACCACGGTACGTCGTCGCGTTGACCGCTGTGTCAGGATACTCAACCCATTGGAACTTTTGGTTCACAACGTTGTCTGTATCCCTCCACTGAAGGCGGCTCTCGCCCGAAGCTTGTCCGAAGATCCGCTTCGTGACGTTCGTGAAGTCGTTCAGGGACGCCTGCAGGATACTCGAACCGCCGACACCGGCTGCCGAGTTGGAATTCGTCACGTTTGCGAGAAGTGCGAGCGTGATGGACTGTCCAGAATCGACTGCGGTATTCAAGGTCGTTGCGGCAACAAGTCCGCGGCAGTCAACGAGGAAGACGCCAGAAGCTGTACCGACAATCGCCGTACCAGCTGTAGTCCTGGACGTACAAGCAACGTTCTGCGACTGCGAACCGCCTTTGTTGTAGATCTTGAATCCGGTTGAGGCCATGTTCACGTTCGTGCCGTTCACCGTGAAGATCGCGCCCGAAAGGACCCACTGGTTCGTGCCATCCTTCGCGTTGCTGTTTGTAGCAGCGGTGAAGGTGAAGGCACCGATCTCGCGGTCAGCACCGCTCGGCACTGTGCCCGTGGCGGCTCCGCCGTTCGTGATCGAAGCGAGCTTCGAGAGCACCGTGAAGTTGGCATTGCCTACCACGCGGCCGTTTCCTCCCGTAGCGAGAGTAACACCGTTGGTGCCGGCAGTCGTGCGGCCGATGAAGACCTCGCCTTCAGCGGTTCCATCATGATCGTTCGCAGACAGGTTGTTGCTTGAGGCAACGCCACGTGCGCGAACGGAACCCGTACCGGTTGCATCGTTGGATGCCATCGTGTGATCGATGAACAGAGCGAACAAGTTGTTGCTCGATCCGCCCTTCACATCGGTCTTGACGCGAGGACGAACGAGAACCTTGACGTCTGTACCCCTCGGCACCACGAGTTGCTTATTATCCATCGTGAAGCAGAAGGCGGTCGTTCCGGAACCGGAGGCCTCAGTATGAACTGAGCCAGAGGTCATGCGGTTCAGGACATCTGCGCTACCACAGCCGCCGCTCACTACGAGGGCCTGGGTACCGCCGTCAAGCCAGAGCTCGAGCGAGTCAATGGATGCAGCCGTACTTCCTGAAGAGTTGATGACGAAATCCGTCACGTCAATGTCTTCGTACTCGGCATGCATTTTGACACGCAGAACTGGCTCACCCAGCGTTCCAGCAAGGAGCTGGCGTGCACCGATCGTCTGTGAATCGAGCGAAACGAACAGGTCTCCTTGATTTCTCAATGAGAAGATCGTGGAGGCCACCGTCGTCACCGTGATGTCACAAGTAGAGGAACAGGTGCCGTTCGTCTTGATGCCAGAGAGACTGGTGCCATCGGCAAGCTTCTCGGCCTCAAGGTACGTCACCGAAGTTCCTGTATCGAAGCGCAACTGTAGCGTCGTCACGGTCTGCAGAGAAGATGCAATATCTCCGTGAACCTCAAAGACGATAGTCTGCTCCTTCGGCAGTATGTAACCGCCAGTTGCGAGCTCAGAGAACGTGATCTGATCCGACTGAGTCGATACACCACTTTCGAGAACCGTGTCGACCACGCGGTCGCCATCGGTATCTACCCAGAGGGAATAGTTGGTGGCGTTATCGTCTGTCGTACCAAGAGTCGAGTCTTCGAAGACAGCCTTCGTAAGAAGGAGGTCTTCTGCAGAGCTGGCCTTGGCCTCGAAGCGGAGAAGGGTAATGTCATCCGCGTTCTCGACGGCAGAGTCAGTCGCTGCGATGCCCTTTACCTCTACCGTGAGAGCGGCATCGACCACCTCCTGGAAGTTACCGGCAATACTGCCACGTGGGCGCACATCACCGACCTTGTCACCCGAAGAGAGACCTTCGACCGTCATCTGGTAGGTCGTCGACGAAGCGGTTACTGTGCCGCCTGCGCCGAAGACGCCGCCGAAGTCACAACCTGTAGCGTTTGTAGTCAGGTTGTTGCTCGAATCGAGCACATGTGTGGGCTCGCCACAGATGTAGACGCGGAACTTGTCTCCGTTGTGCGGGTGTTTGGCAGAATTCGATGTGAAGTCCGCACGGAACTGCCAGATCTGCTTGCCCTTCACGACGAAGTCGTCGAAGCGGTAGATCTCGTAGCTACCGATATCAGTTGCTGCATCACC